>DASPXS010000159.1:0-4288 GCA_035637175.1 Haliangiales bacterium
ACGGTGACCCGCAGACATTCGCGAAGAGCGTTCGCCAGGCGCTCCTCGAGATCGATCCTGCCCAGCCGGTCGCGAATGTGCGCACGCTGCGGGAGGTTGTCGCGGAATCAGTGACGGAACGCCGGTTCATGCTGTGCGGGCTCGCGGGGTTCGCGATCGTGGCGCTTCTCCTGGCCGCGATCGGGCTGTATGGCGTGATCGCTTATGCCGTAGCGCAGCGGACGCGCGAGCTGGGGATTCGCATGGCCTTGGGCGCTCAACGAGACAACATCCTGTGGCTGGTTCTCCGCCAAGGACTCAATTTGGTGCTCGTGGGTGTCGCCATCGGCCTCGTCGGCGCGCTCGTCCTGACGCGCTTCCTGAGCGGCCTGCTCTTTGACCTGAAGCCAACCGACCCGCCGACGTTGATCGCCACCTCACTTCTCCTTGTTGCCGTGGCGTCACTCGCCTGCTGGGTTCCCGCGCGCCGCGCGACGAAGGTCGATCCCATGGTGGCGTTGCGTAATGAATGAGAAACCAATTAGCGAATCAGTGATTCAGTGAGTTAGTGAGTTCTGAAGGACATGGCTGCAACTCATCCTTCACTGATTCAAACTTCACTGACTGTTTTATGAGTGATCTCAAATTCGCCTACCGCCAACTCCTGAAGAACCCCGGTTTCACCGCCGCGGCCGTGCTCACGCTGGCGCTCGGCATCCTCAGCCTCAGTTGACCCATCGTTGCTACGCCGTTTTTCGGAAGCAGGGCTCTGTTCGGACTCGCGCTGACGCCACGAGAACTTCCATATTGCCCGCACGGAACTATTGCGACTGCTAAAAGAGGAATGAAATTATGCTCAAACGAAATGGTGAATCTTGCCAACACGAAGCGCCCGGATACCCCGGGAGGCTGACGCCAAGCCGGTTTGGGAGAGGCTATCGAGCTTGGATATTATTTTTTCCGGTTCTTGTCATTCGTTGCCGACCCGCTATGCTCAAAAGCGGGCGGCACATGCCCCCGTAGCTCAAATGGATAGAGCAATCGTTTCCTAAATGATGGATCACGGTTCAATTCCGTGCGGGGGTACCACCTTTTTCTTCCATCAAAGCCGGGTACAAATCTGATACCTCATCTGATACCGTTTTGCTTTTTTGGGGCAAAAAAATGGCGAAAAACAGCAAAAGGTCCGACGAGTTCCAACGAAACCGCGGGACAACTCATGTCTGGCGCGCTGGACCTCTCTTTTCGCGAGGGAACGGAATTGCGCGCGCCACTGTTTTGCGGATAATCCACTCATGTCGCAACCCATCAAGATCACCTCACGAATCAACCTGCGCGATTTCGATCCGGATTATTGCGGCGGCCTGGAAAAGGAGGAGACGCGCGGGAAAACCCGCAAACTTTGCGAGCGCATCGGTGAACTGCAGCATTTGCTCTACGCCAACGCGACCCGCGCTGTCATCGTCCTGCTGCAAGGCATGGACGCCAGCGGCAAAGACAGCACCGGCGCCAGCCTGCTCGAGTTCGTCACGCCGGCCGGCGTGCAAACCGCCAACTTCAAAGCGCCGTCGGCCGAGGAACTGGCCCACGATTTCCTCTGGCGCGTCCACAAGGCCGTGCCGCGCTATGGCTGCATCGGCCTGTTCAACCGCTCGCACTATGAGGACGTTCTCATCGTGCGCGTGCTGGGGTTGCAAGCGGAGAAAGTCTGGCGCGATCGCTACGAACAGATCAATACCTTCGAGAAGATGCTCGCCGATAACCGCGTCGTGTTTTTGAAATTCTTTCTGCACATCAGCAAGGAGGAACAGGCCGAGCGGTTGCGCGAGCGGCTCGACAACCCGACCAAGCATTGGAAATTTTCGGTGGCCGATTTGAAAATGCGCGAACGGTGGAAAGATTTTCAAGACGCCTACCAGGACGCCATCAACCATTGCAGCACGAAACACGCGCCCTGGCACATCGTACCCGCCAACCACAAATGGTTCCGCGATTACGTCGTCGCGGGGACCGTCGTCGAGGCCCTCGAACAATTGCAGATGAAATGGCCGAAGTGCAAAGACGACTTGTCCGGGGTGAAAGTCAAGTGATCGCCACGCCGCAGAGCCGGAGGCTAGGACTGATTGGGGGGCTTCCCTCAAATTGGCTGAGACGACACGCTTGGGATAATGACGAAACCCGAATGACGAATGCCAAAAGAATGCCGAAATCCAAATGCCAAAAGGAACGCGACCGCGCCTGACTCACCGCTTCGGATTTCAAGATTTCGGACTTCTTTCGTCATTCGGATTTCGATCACGGGAACTGCGCGCTTGCACTGTCCGCTTCTTCTACACATTATCGCGCGTTTCGGATGCTGACGATCAGTGGATTGACCAAAAGCTTTGCCGGACGAACGTTGTTCGCCGACGTGTCGCTGCAGGTGAACCGCCAGGACCGCATCGGCCTGGTTGGACCCAACGGCGCCGGAAAAACCACGCTGTTCTCCCTCGTCCTGCGCAAGGAAACGCCGGACGAGGGCGAAATCACGCTCGAACGCAACGTGACGGTCGGTTATCTGCCGCAGGAAACCGCACCAGTCGGCGGGGAAACCGTGCTCGAACTGGCCAGCGCGATTTCGCCGGAGTTCGTCCGACTCCGCCGGCAGGTGTTGGGGTGGGACGCCGGGCACCCGGGCGAAACCGATTTCCATGACAACGCCCACGACCGCTTCAACGAACTGGGCGGCTATCAACTCGAAGCCAGGGCGAAGAAAATCCTCGCCGGTTTGAGCTTCTGCGAGTCCGATTTCAATCGGCCGGCCCGCGAAATGAGCGGCGGCTGGGTGATGCGCGCGCACCTGGCGCGCTTGCTCGTGCGGGAGCCCGACCTGTTGATGCTCGACGAACCGACGAACCACCTCGACCTCGAGGCATTGCTTTGGTTCCAGGATTATCTGAAGAATTATCCAGGCGCGATCCTGATGATCTCGCACGACCGCGAGTTCCTGAACCAACTCGTCGGCAGCATCGTCGAAATCCGCCTCGGCAAACTGGTCCGATACCGAGGTAATTACGACGATTACCTCGTCCAGCGCGAAGCGAGCGAGGCCCAACTGTCCGCCGCCTACAAAAACCAGCAGCGCGAAATCGCGCGCCTGATGGATTTCGTGGTCCGCTTTCGCGCCAAGAACACCAAGGCAACGCAAGCTCAGGCGAAGCTCAAGCAAATCGAGCGCATGGACAAAATCGAGGCGCCGGTCGGCGACGATAAGCGGATCAGCTTTTCCTTTCCTCAACCGCAGCGCAGCGGCCTCAAAGTCATCACCCTGGAAAACATCCACCACGCCTACGGCAACAACGTGGTGTATCGCGGCATGAACTTTCAGGCCGAACGCGGCCGGCGCATCGTGCTCGTCGGGCCGAACGGGGCGGGCAAATCGACGCTGCTCAAGCTCCTCGCCGGCGTCCTGCCCGTGCAGTCCGGAGTGCGCGCGCTCGGCCACAACGTCAGGTCGGGTTACTACTCACAAAACCGCATCGACGTCCTTCGGCCCGACCTGACCGCGCTGGAAGAAGCGCTCGACACGCCGCAACGGGTCACCGAGGAGTTCGTGCGCACCGTGCTGGGCTGCTTTCTCTTTCGCGGAGACGACGTTTTCAAAAAAGTAAGCGTGTTGAGCGGCGGCGAGAAAAGCCGGCTGGCGCTGGTGAAACTGCTGCTCGACCCGCCCAATCTCATCCTGATGGATGAACCGACCACGCATCTCGACATTCCGAGCATCGACGCTTTGGCCGCCGCGCTCGACCAGTACGAAGGCACGCTCCTCTTTATCAGTCATGACGTCTATTTCATCCGCGCGCTGGCCAACCACGTCGTCCGCGTCAGCGGCGGTCAATTGACGCATTTCCCGGGCGATTACCAGTATTACCTCGACAAGACCGCCGCGGTTTCCGCACGCGCGGGATTGACGGCGGGCATTGCGGGCGGGCCGGCTTTCATGCCGGTTGAGGAACAGAGCCGGGGTGGAACCCGGTCTTCCCAGGATCGCAGGGAACAAAAGCGCCTCGAAGCCGGGCAACGGCAGACGCGCTCACGCGAGCGGAAGGCGCAACGGGCAATCGTCCACCGATTGGAGAAAGAAATTGCAGAGCTGGAGGCGCGTCAGACCGAGCTGACCGGCGACCTGGAGAAACCGGAGACCTACGAGAAGCCCGGCGCCGCGCTGCAGATCAACCGCGACCTCAGTGCCGTCATGGAAAATCTGGAGCGCCTTACCGCGCAGTGGGAACAAGCCGCTTCAACGCTGGCGGAACTGGACGCGCAATGA
>DASPXS010000160.1:0-20080 GCA_035637175.1 Haliangiales bacterium
GGCTCATCCGCGATGGGGTGGATGTGCCGTTGGCAGATTTATTCGTTCATGCGGCCCGTTTCCCGTCCCGCGATGCCGAAGGCGCAAGCCGCGCCCGAAGCGCCAGTGAAGCGTTTCTCTATCGCCGGCTGGAAACGCTGCCTGAAACGGCCGGACGATTCCGCCTGAACGCGGAACTGCCCATTCCGTTCGACAACCGGGGATGCATGGAGGTGGACCTGCTGTGCAAGGATGTAAACCTGGCCATCGAACTGGACGGCGCACAACACCTTGCCGACGCCGAAGCGTACCGGCGCGACCGCCGGAAGGACGCGCTCTTGCAGCAAAACGGTTTCTTTGTCCTGAGATTTCTGGCTGAAGACGTTGGCAAACACCTCGACCAGGTCCTGGATACAATTCTGGCCGCGCTGGTCCACCGGCAGAACCGCCGGCGGTGAGCAGATGGCTTTGCTCAATGTGTTGACCAAGTTTTAAGATCGCGCACTTCCCTGCCGCCCAAGAGCGCCAACACGCTGCACAACCACATCCGACAGGAGGAGTTTGTCGTCTGGAAGAACTGCTTTCAGATCCTTGTCGATTGGGAATCCCCTTGCGACAATAGAAAAGTTGGCCGATGCGCTTGAAGCAAAAGTATGAAGAACATTACTAGCAATAAAAAACAGTTGTCACCAGAACAACGTGAAGAACTACTCAGAGCATTGAAAGACCGTTTTGAGAAAAACATGAACCGCCATAAAGGTCTTGAGTGGGCTAAAGTCCAAGTAAAGCTGGAAGCGAATGCCGAAAAACTGTGGTCGCTCAATGAAATGGAAAGAACCGGCGGTGAACCGGATGTGGTTGGTCATGATAAAAAGACGGGCGAATACATCTTTTTTGATTGTTCAGCGGAAAGTCCTAAAGGCCGCACAAGCGTTTGTTACGACCGTGATGGGCTTGAGTCCAGGAAAGAACATAAACCAGAAAATAACGCTATGGATATGGCAGCGGCCATGGGCATTGAGCTTTTAACGGAAGAAGAATATCAAGAGCTGCAAAAACTTGGAAATTTCGATACGAAGACGTCGAGCTGGGTGAAAACACCTTCTGATATTAGAAAACTCGGCGGCGCGCTCTATTGTGATCGCCGCTACGGCCGCGTCTTCGTGGGTCACAACGGAGCGCAGTCTTACTATGGCGCCAGGGCATTCCGTGGCTCGCTAAGGGTCTGAATTTTGCACAGACAGCTAAATTTGAATTTGAGAACGGAGGAAAAAAGAAAGAAATTTTCGCAGATTTAGGTTCGAACCTCACCCGCAATTTCGGAAAACTCTTTGTAGTAATCGGACGCGCCGCAGAGCGTCTCGCGACCTCTCGGAAATTTTATGAAACCCATTCAAGGTTGCCATCTCATCAAACCGGAAGACCTCTCCTGGCGGCCCTCCAACCTGATGGGTATCCCGAACGCGGATTATCTGGAGCGCACCGGGAGCGAGAATCTCGGCGCGCGGCTCTGGCGGTTGCCGCCCCGGAGCGCGAACACGCTGCACAAGCACATCCGCGCGGAGGAGTTTTATTTCGTGCTGGAAGGCGTGGGCCGCCTGCGCGTGGGCGACGAGACGTTGACCGTGCCGAAATACGGCGGCGTGCTGGTCGGGCCGGACCAGTTGCGCCAAGTGTTCAACGACACCGACGCCGAGGTGCTTTGGCTCATCGTGGGCGCGCCGGAGGAAACTGAATTTCTGCCCGGTGCAAAGACCAAGCCCGACATGTCGCTCATTTACCCGGTTGACCCGACGCAATTGCCCAAGGAACTCACCGGCGCGGAATGGCCGCCGAAGGCCTGAGCGCGAGGCAGGACGCTTTAGTGGAGCGCGGTCCTGTGAGCCGCAGCAACGTCCGCTGTTCCACACACTCGAACTTATTCCCACGCGTCCCGGCCGGCGATGCTGCTGCGACTGGCTTCCAGCACAGTCGCACTCCGATCCAACCACACGACCGGTTTACGGTTGATCGGGTATTTCCGCCTCGACCAGTTTGGCCAACAGCGTCAGCGATTCCTGCCAGCCCAGATAGCACGCCTCGGCGGGAATGGCCGCGGGGATGCCTTCCTGCGTGACGTTCAACTCCGTTCCGCAGAATACTTTTTTCAAGGCGATCGTTGTGATCATTTCTCCCGGGAGATTCCCGTCGTCGAACTTGTCCGTGTAGCGGAGGAGTTCGTGGGGCTTGAGTTCGAGATACTTTCCGCCAAAGGAGTGGCTCTTGCCGGTGCTGAAATTGGTGAACGACATCTTGTAGGTTCCGCCGACTTTGGCGTCCGCTTGCTGGACTTTGCCCGTGAAGCCGTTCGGCGGAAGCCACTTGGCCATGGCGTCCGGATCCAGGAACGCGCGATAGACCCGCTCCGGCGTCGCGCGGAGCACTCGGTGAAGTCGAACGGTGTTTGTGTTGTTGGTTGTCATATTCGTTTTGTGTTTTTGCAGTTCAATATTACGACGAACGGCGCGGACGCGTCAGGACAATTGAAGCGTTTGTCGAAAAAGGCTCGGAGCTTTGGCGAAGGCGTGAACTTTCCTTTGCGCTTGAATGCGCAAAGAGCGAAAGTCCCCGCCAGCATGGCAAGACGCATTAGTGCTGAAATGAGAGAAGCCGACCGCGTGTTTCAAGGCCAACCTGCCTGCTGGCAAAATATCCAGCGCCGCTCCCGTTACTTCATTTGGTGGGTCGTCACATTGCTGCCGGCCTGTTCCTTCGGCGAGGCAGTTGCGAGAGACGGCGCGGTAACTCAGTCAAGCGAGGCGTCTTTGGGCACGGTGGAATTTCCCATCTCCTGTTTGGGTGCGGCGCAGCCGCAGTTCAATCGCGCGGTTGCTTTGCTGCATCACATGACCTATCCGCAAGCCCGAGCGGCGTTCGAGCGGGTGGCCAAGTCCGATCCAAAATGCGCGATGGCGCATTGGGGAATCGCCATGACGCTATTCCAACCTCTCTGGCCGACACGACCCGGACCGGAGGAGCTTCGGCGTGGTTGGGAAGAGGTGCAAACGGCCAAGGCCCTCGAGCCGCCGACCGAGCGCGAGCGTCTCTTCGTGGCTGCGGCCGAGGCATTCTTTCGCGAACCCGCCTCGCCGGATTATTGGGAACGCATCCGCCGGTGGGAACAAGCCATGGGAAAAGTCCATACCGCCTTTCCGGAAGACCCTGAGGCGACGGCGTTTTACGCTCTCGCACATCTGGCGACGGCGCCGGCCAACAAGATTTCACGGACGCACGCGGATCTGGCCGCGAAGCTTCTGCTTGGCGTGTTGAAACAAAATCCCGATCACGCCGGCGCGATGCACTATCTGGTCCACGCCAACGACGTACCGGGACGGGAACAGGAAGAATTCGAAGTTGTTTGCGGGTACGAGAAAGTCGCTCCGCGCAATCCGCACGCGCTTCACATGCCGACGCACATTTACACCCGCCTCGGGGAGTGGGAACGAGTCATTCGAGGAAACCTGCTGGCCGCTGAAGCGGCTTTGGAGCTTCCCGCCGGAAACGGTCAGTTTGTGTGGGATGAGTTTCCGCATGCGCTTGAATACCTGAGCTACGCGTATCTGCAAAAGGGCGACGACGATCAAGCCGCCGCGCAATTGAAGCGCCTCCAAGGAACGCAACGCCTGGAACCGACGTTCAAGACCGCATTTCACACCGCGTCCACTCAGGCGCGTTACGCGCTGGAGCGTCGTGCCTGGCAAGAGGCGATGTCGCTTGCCCCTCGCGAGCCTGCGACGCTTGATTGGGATCGGTTTCCCTGGCCCGAGGCAGTGACGTGGTTCGCCCGCGGTCTCGCCGCCGCGCACCAGGCAGCAGTTGGCGAGGGGCAGCGTTCGGCCCGGCGACTGCAAGAGCTCGAAAACGTCGCCGCGCGGAGCGGCGAGGAACTTTTCACGCGCAACATTCGCGTCCTTCGCCTCGAAGTACAGGCCTGGCTGGCGCACGCGCGGGAGGATGAGCAATCCAGCGTAAAGCTGATGCGCGAGGCGACCGAACTCGAAGGATCAACGCCCAAACATTCCGTGACACCTGCGCCCACTCTGCCGGCCTATGAACTTCTGGGAGACCTTCTGCTCGAACAGAAGCAACCCGCAGAAGCGCTCGCCGCCTACCAGCGGTCGTTGGAGGCTTACCCGCGACGCTTCAATACGCTCTGGGGAGCGGCCCGCGCGGCCCGGGCCACGGGGGCCGACGATTCGGCTGAAGCGTTCTACCGCGAGTTGCTGAAGGTCGCGGAAGCTGCCGGCAGAAAACTCGCCCTTCAGGAGGCAAAGGAGTTTGTGGACGGAAAGCGGCGACTCGCTTTGGCCTGCGCTCGTGAGTGCGTCGCAACGGAAACCAGCACCGCAGGAGCGCAGGAGTAATGTGAAGACACATTGATTACGCTGCGCCTCGAAGCGGAAACGCTCAAGGGCGGAGTGGCGAGGAGTTGCACGCGTGGCCGTTCGCGAATGGCCGCCAACCGAGTGAGGCGGAAATCGAAGTGTGGAATGCGTTCATGACCAAACGCGGCTGGCGTGACGCCGGGACGCAGCGCTTGAACGAGCGTCTGGCCGAGCTCGGCCCGCCGCCCGGCACAGTGCAGACGATGTTTGAATTCATGGATCTGGATGACGGCCGGCGCGCGCCGCCAGACTGAAAATGCGTCCGATTCACTCCTCGCCGTCGTAGTATTCCAGCCCTTCGCCGCGAAACACCCGGCGCTCCGGGGAGCGCACGCCCCACTTCTTACTGTCCGGGTAGTAGGTGGACTCGCCGACCGGATTATCGGCCACGACATAGAGGACCAGATCCTGCGCGCCATCGTTGATGAGTTGGTGGGGTTCGTTCGGCTTGAAGAGAAAAGCATCACCCGGCCCGATGGGCGTCGTTCCATCCTGATGCCGCACACCACCCGTCCCGGAGAGCACGTGATAGAATTCCCATTGCGCGCTGTGCAGGTGAAACGGGTACGGCGTCTTGCCGGGCGCAATGCGGACAATCTCCACGTCGAACGGATGACGCTCCATCAGGTCGGTGGAATGGGGATTCCGTCCCAAGGCTTCCGAGACTTCCTTGCCCGCTCCGGCGAATTTGCCCTTTGGCGACGACCACGTTTCCTCGGCGAGTTCATTCGTGTTGATCTTTTTCACGACTTCGATGTTGCCTCCGCCTTAAAGCGTGTCAATGGCGCTCGGTTCGACGTACGCTCCGACTGGTTGTGACCGTTCATACTCGTGCTGGATTTTGCGCGCAGGCGTGAAGAGTCAAACGAGTGCAGGCCCGGACGCCAGCGACATCACGGGCGCGACGCTTAACGTGGATGGCGGGCAGAGCGCATCAACCAGCCGCCAAACACAAACCAACAAACCATCAGAAACACAAACATGAAAAAGCTAATCGGAAACGTCGTGCTCGTCACGGGCGCATCCAAAGGTATCGGCGCGTTAGCGGAGCGCGGTGCGGAGCGCGGCTCATTCTCAAACAACGCCCGCGCGCGTTCGCTGATGGTAGTTGAGTTCGCAGCACGGCTTTCGTAGTACTTCGCCCCGATGCTTCGACCGCGCAAGAAATACACCGTTTACGATCTTCAGCAGCTCAAGGGCAAACGCTGCTTGACGCACATTCACGTAAAGTCTCCGGAGGAAGCGGTAGCCGCCGAGCAGGCGGGAGTTGACCTCATGAGTTGCAGTTTCGACTCGCCCGAGGCGCAGGCGCGGCTGCCGTTGCTCGTTGCGGCGGCGCCGAACAGCTTCCTCTCCACGGCAACCCCGCACGGGCTGGCGGCGCCGGAAGAGGCCATTCGAGTCGCCTTTCGCGCGCTGGAGATTGGCGCCAGTTCGGTCTATTGCTCCGCCAGCCCGTTTATCGTCGAGGCGATGGCCCGCGAGCGGATTCCCGTCGTCGGGCATCTCGGCATGGTCCCGCGTCACGTCACCTGGACCGGCTACCGGGCGATCGGCAGGACGGTCGCAGAAGCTCGAGAGCTCTACCGCCGCATGAAGGAGCTGGAGAGTGCGGGCGCCTATGCGGCGGAAATCGAGGTGGTTCCGCACAACCTGGCGCGGTGGCTGTGTTCACAAACGAAAATGATCCTCATGTCCCTCGGTTCCGGAAATGGATGCGACACACAGTTTCTTTTCTCCGACGACATCCTCGGTGATTACCCGGAGCGCCCGCCCCGCCATGCGAAGGCGTACCGCAATTTCCTCGCCGAAAACCGTCGCCTGCAGGAGGCACGCCTTGCGGCCTTCAGCGAGTACATCGCCGACGTAAAAGGAGGCCGATTCCCCGAGCAGTGTCATCTCGTAGAAATGGAATCGCAACTTCTCGACGAAGTTATGCGCTCCATCCCGGCACGGAATAACGCCGCTGGAAAAATCAGTTCAACCTGGGCGCCGCCGAACAAGGCATCGCCGAAGCGGAAGCGCTGAAGAAAGGCATGGCAGCGAAGTCGAAGGAGTTCGTGGAAAAAGGCGCGGACCTTTACGCAAGGGCGTAATGGCTGGAGCGCGGCTCGGGGAGCCGTCCGGGCGCTCGACACAGCGGAGGATTTCCTCTCCTTCGCCCGCCGACAGATCACCGACCACCGCGCCAACTTTCAGCTCGGCGAGGCCCAGGCCCTGCCCGTGGAAACGGCCTCCTGCGACGCGGTGGTCTCGGGACTTATGCTTAACTTCGTTCCGCAGCCCGCCCAGGCGGTCAGCGAGATGGCGCGCGCCGCCAAACCGCGCGGCATTGTGGCAACTTACGTGTGGGACTATGCCGGCAAGTTGCAGTTCATGCGGCACTTCTGGAATGCGGTTGCAGCCCTTGATCCCACTGCCGCTGCCTTCGACGAAGGGCGGCGTTTTCCGCTCTGCCATCCCCAGGCGCTGGCAGACCTGTTCCGCGGAGCCGGACTAACGTCCGTCGAGACCCTGCCGATTGATATCTGGACGGAGTTCAAAGATTTCGACGACTTCTGGTCACCGTTTCTGGGCGGTCAGGGGCCCGCACCGGGCTACGTTGTGTCGCTCAGCGAGGAACGCCGGATTGTGCTGCGGGAACGCCTTCGTGGTGCACTGCCCATCGCGATTGACGGCTCGATACCGCTAATGGCTCGGGCCTGGGCGGCCCGCGGTGTCCGTTAGCTCGCCCCGGCGGAATACCGTGCTCACCTGGATGGATCGTTCGATCGGCGTCTGGGCTGGGCCGCCGAAGCGTCACGTGCGGCAACATGGAGAAGTTTTGCCTGCGTTGAACCGAGTTATCTCCGAGATCATCGCCCCACCCCGATGCACCTGATCAAGGAAACATGGCTTGGGTGGCGCGGGCGACCCGCCTGCGGTCTGAGGCGGCTCGCTTCAGACATTTCCTCTTCTGCTACGCGCTTCTTGCGTTCGCAAGTCCTTTTGGCTTCGACTATCAACTGAGAAAGTGAAACCGCTGGTTTTTTCGCAGCGGCCGTGGCGCCATAAAGTGGGATGCCGCCGATTTGCGCGAAAGCGAGGAAGGCGGCTGAGGGGAAACCGAAGGTCGGTTCGCGTTTCGACGCTTTTCTGCCGCCAAATCCGAAGCTGGGTTCGGCAAACTTCCAGCGAGTCGCCTTAAAATCCGCTGGCACAATGATTGCGTGGGGAGAGTCGAAAGATTCAGTTAGTTATGATGACCTACGCGTCCCATGTTGAATCCCCTTTCGAGGAAGCTGAAGAAACCGAACTCGCTGCCGATTTGCTCGCGGTCAACAACGAGCGGGAGCTCGATCAATTTCTCGGCAATCTGCTGCGCCGGGCCGCGTCCGCAGTCGGCGGCGCTCTGCGTTCGCCCATGGTCCATCCACTCGGCGGACTAATCAAAGGTGCCGTGCGCAGAATTCTTCCCGGTGTCGGACGGGCGTTCAGCGGTTTAGTAGGTCGCGGAGCCGGCGGGCAAATAGGACATCTGGCCGCCGGTGCTTCGCAGATACTCGGCATGGAATTCGAGGGTTTGAGCGCCGAAGATCAGGAATTCGCCGCTGCCAAACAACTCGTTCGACTCGCTGGAACGGCCGTAGCCGAAGCCGCCGCAAATCCTTCGCCCGAAGCACCGGCCAACGCCGCGCGACAGGCCGTGATGCACGCCATCCAACTTCACGCTCCCGGCCTTGGGCGCTCTGCCCAGCAGCGCCAAGACTGCGGCTGTGGCAGCAGAGGCACGGACGTGCAGGCCAATGACGGTCCATGGGTCCGAAGGGGGCGCGAAATCATTCTGCTCGGTCTTTGAAGCAGGACCCTATTGCAGATCAACCAACGATAGTCATTCAACCTTAGCAAGATTATGCACGACATTGATTCGACACGATTGGAAACCAGCCAGGACCATAACGAGTTCGAGGAATACCAGGAATTCGAATCTCACAACGGCCCGGGCGAACTCGAAATGCCCATGACCGAAGCGGAGGAGGAGGCGCTCGCGGCCGAACTGCTCGGGGTGAGCAGCGAATTAGAGATGGATCAATTTCTCGGCGGCCTGTTTCGCAAAATCAAACGTGGTTTGGGTGGAGCGGCCAAATTTCTCAATCAAAACGCCGGGCCATTGGCCGGGGCGCTGAAAGGTCTCGCGGGCAAGGCCCTTCCGTTCCTCGGAGGCGCGCTTGGAACGGCCATTCCCATTCCGGGCGTCGGGACCGCGTTAGGTTCCGCGCTCGGCCGGGCTGCGAGCAACTTGCTTCAGTCGGAACTGGAGAACCTGGAGCTGGAAGAGCAGGAATTCGAAATGGCCAGACGCTATGTGCAACTCGCGTCGCAGGCCATGCGGCAAGCGGCCCGAATTCCCCCCCGCGCCAATCCTGCTGCCGCCATCAATTTTGCTCTGCGCAACGCCCTCCAAAGAATGCGCGGCACCGGTGGCTTCCGGCCCCAACCGATTTATGTTCGTTACCGCCCGTGTGCGCCCTGTCCGCCGCCCGAGCCGTGCCCCGCCTGTCCGGCCTGCGCGCAACCTCTGCCCGCTGGCGACTCTTCACCGCCCGCCGGTAATGGAGATAGCGGCACCGCGCCGACCGGGGATACAGGTAGAAGCGCCAGCGGAGAATTCGAATTCGAAGAAGGAGAATTTGAGCGCGAGGGAGAATTTGAAGGCGAACGGGAATTTGAAGACACCGGGGAATTCGAAGACGCTGGCGAACATGAAGGCGAAGGAGAGCGTGAATACTATGAAACTGACAATGAACTCTTCGGGGCCTCGGGTACGGGCGGCGGTCGCGGCGGCCGGTGGGTTCGTCGTGGCCGGAAGATCGTTCTCTACGGCCTTTGATGCGCGCACGCATGAAGGCCACCGCTTCCTTGAATTCGAAGCCCAGGCATTACTGACCCGATTGAATCGCGTGAAACCATTCGCACTCCAGATGACTTCCGTTCCCGCCGCCGCCGTCTCGCTCCAGGCGCAGGAGGGCATCGAGCGCGTGCTGGCCCGTGGCCGGCGCGAATTACGCGAGCGCGTGGGGCAATTTTTGGAATGGCTCAAGTCCGCCGCTGGCCGAGTCGCGACGGCCGCCGATGCGCAACGCCGTTTCACACTGCTGCGGCTTCGTTTCAATGGTGTTCTCACGCAGGTGGATTTGTTCGCCGATGCCCTGGTGCAACGCAGCGAACACGAATATGGAACCTGGCTCGGCGGCCTGGACGTGGTCGCGGCGGACGCGCTGGCTTTGCCTGGATATTATGATGCGCCGCCGGTGATTTGTTATCTGGACCGGGGCGCGGGCGCTGCGATTCGGCGCGCGCGCACACGATTGCCCGGCGGCGGTGAAAGTCCCGTGGCTATCGTTCGCGTGCCCCGCGAACGGATGATTGGCAGCGGCATTGCCTCATCGCTCGTTCATGAAGTCGGGCATCAAGCGGCAGCATTGCTCGATCTGGTGGATTCGTTGCGGCCTGAATTGCAGGCGAGACAACGACGCGGCGCGCAACAGGAGGCGTGGCAGTTATGGGAACGCTGGATTTCGGAGATCGTGGCGGACTATTGGGCCATCGCGCGAGTCGGCGTGGCCTCGACGACCGGGTTGATGGCGGTGGTTTCGCTGCCGCGCGCCTTTGTTTTCCGCGTCAGCATCGGTGATCCGCATCCCTTCCCGTGGGCGCGCGTCAAACTGAGTTGTGCGCTCGGTCACGCGCTGTTTCCCGATGGGCAATGGGAACGGCTCTCGCAACTTTGGGATTCTTTCTATCCAATCGCCGGTCTCGACACTGCGCGACGCGATCTGATTTCTACGCTGCAACAGACGATGCCGGAATTCATTCAGATTCTCCTGCGACACCAGCCGGCAGCATTGCGCGGACAATCACTTCGGCAAGTTCTGGCGGTGGAGGAACGCACTCCGCAGCGCTTGCGCAGTGTCTGGCAGACCTGGCGGTCTAACCCTTCGAGAATGAAATCCGCGAAACCCACGCTCGCATTTGCCGTCATCGGCCAGGCACGGGCGGATGGCGCCATCTCACCACAACAGGAAAGCCGGACGTTGGGCGAATTGCTCACGCGCTGGGCAGTGGACGACGCCATTGGCCGGGGCAGATCCACGGCATCCTCTCACAGCAGAACGATGCAAATACCCGCAATCTCAAACGCATAACCAACAACAAAAAGAAAAGTTATGGGCAACGTGAACATCAATATCGAAAAGGACAAGAAAGGCATTCCCAGCAAATTGACGGGAACCATCTCCGCAGAACCGAGGCTCTTTGCGGCAGGGACCCCGCAGAAGATCGCTTTGGTTCCGGCAAGCTCGGCCGATCCTACGGATGATCAGGCCGTGTGGGGCGCCATCCGCAACCGCGCCAACGCGGCGAACTTCACGAACTTTGAGAAGTTCATCGACGTCATATTCTGCCATGCGCCAGTCAGAAATTCGGAGCTGGAAGCTACGCGTAGTAAGCTCAACCCGGCCGCGCCAAGAGCTGCAGCCCAGCCGTGTTATCACGGCCTGGAGGCATATAATCTCCTGAAGGCGGCAGCGGAGGTGTTCCTGGCACTTCAGTGCGGAATCAAAGTTAAGCCTCCTTTCAAAGACGACGGAACTCCTGGCGACCCAGAGGCCAGAATTCCCGGAGAAGCGGGTCGCGGATCCACCGCGGAAACTTTCGACGAATTGGCAAACGCTTTGGCGAACTTTCTCTCCGGCGGCTCTCGCTTGTACCTTCACACGATTCTCAATGCGTTGAAATTCAACAAAGCCGCCTCGCCGTTGTGTGAAGGAATTCTGCGCCCAACGCTTCCTTTCACGCTTCCATCGGACTGCTATCCGTGCATGCTCGAACTGATCTGGTCCTATTGGCACGAGGAGGGGATGTTGGTGCAGAGCCTCAATGCGCTTTGTCTCCGCTTCCAAAACAAGCGCGGACCTCGGACGCGCGATCCGCTTGCCAATCTTCGCCTCGATCCCCTCCGACCGCTCAATACACTCTTATGGGGTTATATCCAGGACGAGATCAATCGTTTGACCGTGGCGCGGCGGGCTTATGAATACGATCACGAGTACGGCCTGCGTCTGGTGGGCAAGGCCGTTGCCGATTTGCAGCCCGTGGACAGTCGCTCCAAGTTTCTTGAGGCCTTCCACAACTTGCTTTACGTCACGAGCCGCTTCTACAAAGAGGCGGATGACACGACGGTACGTGCCGATGCCTTCCCGGTGCTCAACGCGCTGAAGGAATTGCACCTCATCCTCGCGCAAGGAGCACACAATCAATTCGGCGACCTGCCTTGGACAGCTCGAGTTGAGATGCTCATTCAAAAATGGTTGCTGGCTCGTCCGGAAATCCGGGAGTTCCTCGGCGGTGCTCCGATGGTGCCTTACAAGGAAAGCTGGATGGCCCACGCAGATTCCATGAAGACACTGCAAGGCTGGACCGATGTCTCCGTCTCGCACTTCCGCGACCTCGGCGTTTTCGGCGAACAGATTCTTCTGTCCGTGCGCCACGCGGATTGGAACAGCGACGATGTTACGCAAGCCAACGCCAACAACTGGGCGATTTACTGGCGGCCGGAGATTCAGTCTTACATTCACTCGTATCGCGCGGTCACAGGCGTGGACTTGTCTTCCGAAGTCACCGACACGCGCTCCGCCGCGGCTCGCTACGTGCAGCCGGCGATTCACCAAATGCGCCGATTGAATCTGCAACGCAATGGCGGAAACGGTTTGATTGCCGCGAGAAACGGAAACGGCTCGGTCTATTCGAGGTAGTCGTGGCGCATTTCCAAAATCAGCACACGATCTTGAGATGAACACCGCATAACTGATTCCTATGAATACCCTATTGGAAGTACCCCCCATGCCACGAACTTCGGCCGGTCCCCTGCCCAAAGTGGTGCTCGACGAGTTCGAATTCGACAGAGCCAGGCTGCGCTCGAAACACATTCACCAGCTTCAACGGTTGGCTGGACAAATCGCCTACAGTCACCAACACAGCGACCGACCAATTATCCAAATCGTCGTGGTCGGCCACACCGACAAGCGCGGAACAGACGTCTATAATTGGGGGCTGGGCTTTCGCCGAGCAATGGCGACCGCGGATTACCTGCGCAGAATTTTGGAACAGCAGTACAACCGGCAGTTGAAAGAACCGCTGTCCATGCGCGCCGAAACGGAGGGCGAGTTCGCTCCGGTTTCGCACGACCATGCCAAAAACCGCCGCGTGGAAATTCACTTGCTCACCCAAAGGATTCGCCGTGCCGCGCCGCCACCTCGGTTCCCGCAGCCGGCGAGTTATGAATTCGAATTTGAGCATCACGATGAGGTTGGAGATCAAATTGGTGAGGGCAGGTACGGCCAGGGCGAGTTCGAAGCTCACGAGATGGAATTTGGCGGCAACGGCCAGGCCTGCTGCAAAACTTGCGGCCAACAACGCGAGGGAGAGTTGGAAATGAATTGGGAAGGTGAAGTGCCTGCGGCACCTTCCTATCTGAGAAACTTTTCCGGTCCCAACGCGGAGTGTGTGGCGGCTCTCACCCGAGCCGGCAAGACCAGGGCGCAAGCCCTGGCGATTATCAATAGTCAAATTGGTTCGGCTATCAGGATGCTTCGAGTTGCCGCCAACAAACTGAAACGAGGCAATCGCTCTTCGCAGACCAATGCGATTTTTCGCCGAATCTTCCGCGTGCCGCCCAGTTTTGTCCCATCCTGGTTAAAGCAAACCGCCACCATCAAAGATCGCGGCGATGTGGTGGCCGTTCGCTGCCGGCGCGTCGCGGACCTGCTCGCGAGCGGAAGGATTCGCTTCTTCTGCGCCGTTACCTCGACGAACTGCCCTGATTGCGGCAATGACAACTCGCCGTACGCTTGTTCGAGTTGGGGCGACGAAAGCGCGGCGCCGAGGAACAGCAATGTCATCTGCTTCGGCAACGCATTTTGGAATGCGATGAAAAACGGTGACACGGCTTCCATTTTATCGACAGTAATGCACGAACCCTTCCACATCTACTTTGGAAAATACGTAACGGAGCACGCGCATCCCAGCGGACGATCTGTCGGCAAGTTTGGAGGAATTTTCTGTATTGTGCAGTTCGTATTCGAAGTTAACGGTCGCGTTGCGCCGCACGAGGATGTTGACGCGTGTAGCGGAACCGTGGTGCGCAGCGCCGCCACAGGTTACTAATCGGCCGCGAGACTGGTCGGCTGCTCGGTGAATCCCGTGGACGCTCGCACACATCTTTTCGCAGCCTGTGATCATCGACTGCCATTGCCATGCAGGTGAAGGCGACGGGCTGACGGGACCATGGGACACGCGGGCGTCGTTGAAAGATTTCCTGCGCTGGAGCGCGGAAGCGGGCATTGAACGCACGGTTCTGTTTCCGGCGTTTCATACGGATTACCGGGTGGCGAACCGGGCTGTCGCACACAGCGTCGCGCGGCATCCAGGTCGGTTCTTTGGATTCACGTTCCTCCACCCGGAGCGGGATCGGGGTCGGGTGCGCGAAATGGTTCGGGAAATGGTGGAAGCACACGGATTCCTGGGCATCAAGGTTCACCGCCATGACGCGCGGATTACACGGGAGATTTGCAAAGCCGCAGAGGCATACCGTTTGCCGGTGCTTTACGACGTGATGGGGGAGGTGTCGGTTTGCGAGTTGCTGGCCACAGAGTATCCCGACGTGGCGTTCATCATTCCGCACCTGAGCAGCTTTGCGGATGACTGGCGCGCACAGCTCGCCTTCATTGATCCTCTGGTGCGGCACCCGAACATTTTTACGGATACTTCCGGCGTCCGGCGCTTTGACTTGCTCCAACAGGCGGTGCGACGCGCGGGCGCCCGAAAGATTCTCTTCGGATCGGACGGACCGTGGCTTCATCCGGGCGTGGAACTGGAGAAAGTGCGCGCCTTGAAGTTGCCGCCGGAAGACGAGGCGATGGTGCTCGGCGGCAATTGTCTTCGGCTGCTCCGGCGCGTGCGGCGGCGTCCTGTGCCGGGCGCCGGAATCACGCCGCGGGCTGCGCCGTCGGCGGACGAGTTTCGCGATCCGTGGACGAAGTCGGCGCTTCCATCCCTCTAATACAGTTGCCGGCATCGCATTCGTTGACGTCCCGTTGGGCTGCGCGCCGCATTTGCAAGGCGCGGTCGGTGACGCCGAGTTTCCGCGCAGCCCGTTGCAGGTTGCCCATTTCGTCGTCCAACGCGATGCGAATCGCCACTTCAGCGGCGCCATTGCTGATTTGTTTCAGACTGACCCCCAGCGCCAAGGCGCGGCGTACAGCGCCCTTGAAACCAGAATCCTTCCAGTCACTACGCATCATCTCGGCGGCAAATGGATTTTCGTCCTCGGGAATGTCCCCGACGGTGATGGGGCCGTGACCGACGTGGCGTTTGGCCATACGGGTAACGAGTTGGCGAAGGTCCCGAACATTGCCGGGATAATTCCGCAGCAACAGATAGTCCCGCACAGCAGAATCGAGCTCGGGCGCTTCGGCTTCGCCGTGAATCTGACGGAGGAAGTGTTGAGTGAGGCGGATGATGTCCTCCCGCCGCTCGCTCAGCGAAGGCAGCTTGCAGGTCTAACTGGCGATGCGGTGGTAGAAGTCGAGCCGGAAGGTTCCGCGGGCCTTTTCCTCTTCCAGGTTGCGGTTAGTCGCGCAAATGAGGCGGAAATTAACACTTTTCCAAACATTGCTGCCGATCCGTTTGTAAGTGCGTTCCTGAACGATACGCAGCAGTTCGGCCTGCAAACTGAGTGGCAGTTCCCCGACTTCGTCGAGAAACAGCGAACCGCCATCGGCCAGCCCAAACGCACCGTCCCTCGAGGCCACGGCATGAGTGAACGCACCCCGTTCATGGCCGAAGAATTCGCTGCCCGAAAGTTCTGGAACGACCGTGGTACAGTCCAGCACGACCAAGTCATGTTTCTTGGGGCGGGTATCGAGCGTGTGAATCAGACGCGCAATCAGTTCCTTCCCGGTGCCGCTCTCGCCGGTAATTAGCACGGAAGTGTCTGTGTAGCGTGCCACCTCCACCACCTGTCGCAATACTGACACCCAGGCGCGACTTCGACCGACCAAGTTATCCTTCACGAGCGCGGAGTTGACCACATCCTCCACGGCTTGCCAGCGGTGGAGCCGCGCTGCGATGGTAGCCGCAGGGTTGTTCGAGCTGTTCCAAGCCAACACATCGGAAGCGCCGGCCTGCATGAGCTTCCAAGGAATTGCGCCCGCCAGAGCGGCCTTGTCAACGGCGACAACCATAATCCGATCGGAACCGTTACGAGTGGATTGCTGCACGAATTCCAAAAGATCGGGGCTCTCCTTCTCGAAGATGGTCAGGCCGAAGGGCGGATCCGAACCTGTGCCACAGCCTCGGCAGGCTATCCCCTCCTGAGCCAAGGCGTTCGTAATGTGGTCGCGCGAAAGCTGGTTGGCGTCATCTTGGAAGTGGAACCACACTTGCATGGGCTCTGGTCGAACACTCATTGGTCTCTCATGCGTGGATGGCTTCGCCGTCGGCATGGTTGAGAGCAGAGCCGTTGAACCGCAGTGTATTCATCAGAATCCGATCAGCGTTCCAGCACTTGGCATGTTGCAGGCCGAAGGGGCAGAGGAAATGGCAGGTGGCGAGAAAGTGCCGGCAGAGACGCAAGCCGTTGTTTTGGTTCGTTTGGACGAGCGCTCTCACCTCGTCACTGCGTGAAGGTTTGCCCATTTCGGCTAGAATCTGCCTGGAGTCGTAAGGAAGAACGGCGTGTATCCTTTGCGGCTCGCTTCGATTAGAGCGACCACGAAACCTCATGTAAGCGTGTGATTCGCGACATTTGTAAACCTAACAGCCTTCTCGTCAATGAAAAAATCCGAGAAATCCGGAAAGGAAATGCCCGCGACCGCCTCTCCCCGGAATTGGCAGAACTTCGGCCCGTGCGACTCTTTCACATCATGTCCCCCTATGACGCGAGCTTCAGCATCGGCGACGGCCTGCGACCCGGCTCGACCCGCCGTGCTCGCGCACTATCGCGGCAGGTGGCCGACGCCAACGACGAAGGTGCGAGCCGCACGTGCCATCAATTCGGCGAACTCAAAGTGCAGGGCGAACTGACCGAGCGCGCCTGGGCCAAAGACGTGGAAGTGATGAACGAAGGCCCGGGCCACCCCTGAAAGCTTTCGGGGATGATCGAAGATAACATGGACTGGGTAGCGCGGGCGACCCGCCTGCGGTCGGTGGCGACTCGCCGCAGACATTTCCGTTTGTGTCACGAAGCGCCGTCTGCTCGCGACGTGTCGGAGTTCTACACGCTCGGGCCGCATGGAAGCGAAGTCGAAGGATTTCGTGGAAAAGGCGCGGACGTTTACGTAAAGGCGTAATTGCCGGAGCGCGGCTCTGTGAGCCGCAGCAACATCTGAACTTCAAGGCGCTTCAATTCATTTCGCACGCGCCCTGTCCGGCGAAGTCGCTGCGGGTCACAGACCCGCGCTCCGTCCGCGCTTCAAGCCTTCTTCACGAAACAGGCTTTCAGGCCCATGAGAATTACATCCCATTTGCGGGGAGGTCTCGTGATCGCCCCACCAAACGAAACAATCAAATAATCACGCCTTCACGAGACCGGCGAAATTTGTCCGGTAACGCCATAGCAGGAACAGCGCGAGGACCGCCACGAGGATGGCCATCGGTAGACCGGAGGGTTCAAGGAAAATGTGGAAAAGAAGGATGTTCACGATGACCGGTCCGAGCAGCGTCAGACCCAGCGGAACGTAGCGTCCGATCAAGAGCAGCAAACCGCCAATGACTTGCAGCAGTCCGACCACGTACATGTAATGGCTTTCCATGAGCGCTTTGCTGAAGTCTGTCGCGAGCGATGGCTTTTGTGGCGGCATCGGCAGAAAGTGCAAAAAGATGTTCGAGCCGAAGACGACGAACAGGAGTCCCAGCAGGAGGCGAGCGATGATGGTGGCGATTTTCACGGCGTAATCTTGGACAGTAACGAAGATTTTTCAACCCCCGAATACGCACGCGATGGGATTGCGCCATGGTCTGACTTTTCCGCTCCCCACGGCACTGGCGGTCGGCCACCTGGATCGGCAGACCGTGGATGCTGGCGCAGCGGAATTTCAGGCAGCCGGGTTTGTCGAACTCCCGGTACTCCTTGCCGCAGGCGCGATACCATTGGCCGGAGTCGCCGGGAAATCCATACTCGCAGCGCACGGCGATGCCGTGGCCGGTGTCAGCCCGGAGTTCCTGCTTCAATCTTTCGGCTTCCTCTCCAGTTCAGCGATGCGTTGCTTCAGTGGCTGCACCAGCGCTTCGATCTCGGCCATCGTGTAGCGCGGCGTGATGTATTTGGGGCAGTTCCAATCAAACGAAACGACCTCGATGAAAAACACGCGTTCGACGAGGCGCTGGACGTCCGGCGCGGCGAATTGCGCGACGAGTTCGGAATGTTGCCGCGCGTCCTCGACGCGGGCGTGGCCGAGGATTTTCAATCTCGTGCGTTGCGGATAATCCATCAAAAACAGACACACGCGGTCGTTCGTGGCCAGGTTGCCGGTGGAAAGCATCTGCCGGTTGCCTTTGTAATCCGCAAACGCCAACGACGTGGGGCTGACAACGCGGAGAAATCCCGGCTGGCCGCCGCGGTGCTGGAGGTAGGGCCAGCCGGATTCACTCACCGTCGCCAGGTAAAAACTGTCGCGCGCCTGGATGAAATGAATCTCCTCATCGGTGAGCGCGTCGCGTTCCGTTGCGCCGTGCCGGCGCTGGGACGTCCCGTAGTAATGCTCCTGCGCTTTGCGCACGGAATCCGTGAAGGTGATTTCGAGGAATTTGTCGGCCATAGGAACGTATTGGTTGTGGGCTTCAGCTATTTTCAAAATTCCCCTCACCCTGTCCCGCTCCCCATCGGATGGGAGAGGGCGGCCCATAGCCGGGAGGGGGTGCGCATATTCAAAAGACCAGCGTCTGCCAGCCTTCGGCGAGATAACGCCGGATGTTGGACAAGCCGGGCGTTCCCGCGAGCGCCTTGTCCTTGAGCAACGGCAGGCCACACGCCTCGATGCTCTTCGTTGCGCCGAAGGCGGCCGCGCAACCGCACGACGCGCCTTTGACAGTTTCGCGCACGGCCTTGTAAAGGCCGTTGGCCGGGTGCGACAGTTTGGTGAGTTCCTCGGGCCAGCGCGTGCCCGCGCCGTTGAACACAACTTCCACTTCGTCGCCGGCTTGTAGCGCTTCGTGGGCGGCGGCGAGGGCATTGAACACGCGGCCGAGCGCTTCTTCGCCGGCTTTGGGATCGGACAGGATGATGATGGCTATTTTCATTTTCAGTTTGGTTCTGATTATTGTTATCGTGTCGCTGTTCTTAATCGCGGCGACGCTCGGAACAATGCATTGCTTTCACGAAACTGAATAGCGGGCACAAACTCGGGGGATACCCACAAATCGGTGTAAATTTATGACTGCGAGCGATAAAAAATTTCTGGCCGTCATGCCCCAATTGAACTCCAGGCGCGTGGACATGCTGCTGGAAGACGTCATCGGCTGCCGCTGGACCATCAGCGTGTTGCGCGCGGTGTCCAAAGGCGTGCGTCGTCCCGGCGCGCTGGAACGTCACATTGATGGCATCAGCACCAAGGTGCTGGGAGACCGGTTGAAGCACTTTACGCGAGCGGGAATTTTTGAGCGGGTCGTGTTTCCAGAGATTCCACCGCGCGTGGAATACCGCCTGTCAGACTTCGGGAAGAAATTTCTGCGACTGTTGAAGGAGGCGGAAAAATTGCAGGCAGAATTGGATGGAGACATTCCCAAGTGAGCAACTGAACTCCTGCGAAGCTGCTGCGGGTCACAGACCCGCGGTCCGGAGGCCGAATAGCCGACACGCAGTGGTTGCGCCGGCCAATGCGAATGGTTCATACTGCCGCCATGAAAACCACTGCACCCACTTCAACCTCCGGCCCAGGCTTTAACATCAGCCGCCGCCAGTTTCTCCAGACCACGTCCGCCGCAACTGCGCTCGCGGCACTCCCATCGCTTGGCGCTGATGCCCTCGACATCGTCAACGGCAAGCCCAGGCGGGTGGGTCTGATCGGCGCCGGATGGTATGGCAAGAGCGACCTCTGGCGGCTCGTCCAGGTCGCGCCGGTTGAAAT
Organism: Haliangiales bacterium; assembly: GCA_035637175.1. Lineage (GTDB taxonomy): Bacteria > Verrucomicrobiota > Verrucomicrobiia > Limisphaerales > AV2 > AV2. Next base: position 19,568 of record DASPXS010000160.1, read on the forward strand.
CGTTTCGATTTGTGACGTGGACAAGCAGATGCTCGCGGGCGCGGTGGAGATTGCCAGTCAACGCCAGAAATCGAAGAAAAAACCGCGCACTTACGGTGACTACCGCGAGATGCTCAAGGAGAGGGACCTCGACATTGTGCTTGTCGGGTCGCCGGACCATTGGCACGCGTTGCACGCGATTGCCGCGATTGAATCGGGCGCCGACGTATATTGCCAGAAGCCGATCAGCAGGGACGTGCGCGAGGGCGAGGCGATGCTCGATGCGGCGCGCAAGCACAAGCGCGTAATGCAGATCGGCACGCAACGCAAGAGCACGCCGCATCTGATCGAAGCGAAGAAGCAGATTGTCGAGGCCGGGTTGCTGGGGAAGATCGGGCAAGTGGACCTGTGCTGTTACTTTCACATGCGCGCCAACGGCAACCCGCCCGTCGAGCGCGTCCCGGATTTTCTCGACTACGAAATGTGGACCGGGCCCGCCCCGTTGCGGCCCTATGACGGTCTGCCGCACTTGCG
>DASPXS010000161.1:0-9644 GCA_035637175.1 Haliangiales bacterium
CCGGGAAATGGCCGAAGGCGCGCGGCGGCAAACCGGAGCGGACATTGCGCTCTCGGTGACGGGCATCGCGGGTCCGGCCGGCGGCACGCCGGACAAACCGGTGGGCAGCGTTTTCATCGCCCTGGCCACCGGGGGCCGCACATTTGTGTTGAATCCCCTGAATCGCTACGACCGCGAGACGTTTAAATACGTCACTTCGCAGCAGGCCTTGGAACTCCTGCGGCGGACGTTGTTGAAGTTGTAGTGGGGAGCACGCGCGGACTGCGGAATGGAAGGAGGTGTCCGCGAATGACGAATGATGAATGACGAAGGAAATCCGAATGTCGAATGACGAAACCCGAAAGAAATCCGAATGACCAAATCCGAATGACCGAACAGCGAACCCGGCGGGACGACGGGGTGGTTTTCGAGCTTCGAGCTTCGACCTTCATTCGTCATTCGTCATTTTTCGGGACAAAAAAACCACAGGCGAGGATCGCCTGTGGCTTTCGGATTCTGTGCCGCTCAGCCCTGGTCCCCGTTGTCGCCGATGGCTTCGACCGGGCAACCTTCCTTGGCTTCCTTGCATTGCGCTTCTTCTTCGGGCGAACTCGGTTGGTTATAGACGAAGGAATAGCCGCCGTCGTCGTTGCGTTTGAAATTGTTCGGGGCGGTTTCGCGGCAGAGGTCGCAGTCGATGCACTGGTTGTCCACATAAAACTTGCCTGCCACGTTCTCAGGATACTTGTTTGCAATATCAGCCATAATTCAGATTGTTAAGCTTCACTCCTATATGCGGTTCGGCGCCCCAATATCAAGTCCCATTTCGTCGGATCCGATTTCCGGCGGAGAACAGGCCGGCAGCGCGCGTCTCTTTGAACCCGCCACCCCTTAATATACCCTTTCCATTCAGGCGCCTTTTCTTACGCTGGGTGCCGGCAGGTCAATACATGAGAAAGACCAAAATCATCGCCACGCTCGGCCCCGCGACGGACTCGCCCGAAATGATCCACCAGCTCATCGACGCCGGCGTGAACGTCTTTCGGTTGAACATGTCGCATGCGCCTCACCAATGGGTGGATCGCGTCGTCCACGACATCCGCGCCGCTGCGAGGGAACGAAACAGGTCCGTCGGCATCATGATGGACACGCAAGGCCCGGCCATTCGCACCGGCGATTTGCCGGCCGAGCTGGACCTCAAGCCCGGCCAGAAATTTACTCTGACGGTGCGTGGCGAACGCAGCGAAGAACTGCATTCCGTGGATGTCAACTACGAGAATTTCGTCAAGGACATCAGCATCGACGACGTCGTGCTGCTCGACAACGGGGCGATCCAGATGAAAGTTCTCGCCAAGGAGGGCAACAAGGTCGAATGCGAAGTCCTCACCGAAGGCACGCTCGGCAGCCGGCGCCATATCAACTTGCCGGGCGTCAAAGTCAGCCTGCCCGCGCTCACCGCCAAGGACCTTGCCGATGTCGAGGTTGGCCTGCAACTGGGCGTTGATTACATCGCGCTCTCGTTTGTTCGCGAAGCCAAGGACATTCAGCAGTTGAAAGCGGTCATCGAACGCGGGCAGCATCGCCCGCTCATCATCGCCAAGATCGAGGACCAGCAGGCCGTCAAGAATCTCATCGAAATTGTCGCCGAAGCCGATGCCATCATGGTGGCTCGCGGCGACCTGGGCATGGAAGTTCCCTACGAGGAACTGCCCATCATTCAGCGCAAGATTGTGAAGATCTGTCTGCGCGTCGGTCGGCCGGTCATCGTCGCCACCCACATGCTCGAAAGCATGATCGAAAGTCCCATGCCCACGCGCGCCGAGGTCACCGACGTGGCCAACGCCGTTTTCGAGCAGGCCGACGCGATCATGCTCAGCGGCGAAACGACCGTCGGAAAGTATCCGGTGAAATGCGTCGAAGTCTTCGAGCGCATTTCGCAGCGCATCGAACGCAGCGGCGGCGCGAATTTTTACGAACACGCGGAACTGACCACCCCGCGCCAGAAAATGGTCAAGAGCGCCGTGGTCATGGCCAACGAACTGAAGGCCGACGCCATCATCGTTTTCACCATCCGGGGCAACATGGCCCGCCACACCGGTTGGATGCGACCGCGCTACTCCCCGATCTATGCCGTCTGTGAAAACTGGGGCGTCGCGAATGCGCTGGCCTTGAATTGGGGCGTCACGCCTGTGGTCACTTCCTTCAACCACGCGGATCCGGAAAGAACCATCGAACCGGCCCTGCAAACCCTCATCGCAAAGGGCATGCTGCACGAGGGCAACACGGTGGTCATCATCAGTTCCATCAGCGTCGGCGAACAGATCGTGGACGCGGTGCAGATGCGCGTCGTGTAGTAGAGTTAGACACTGATGGCGCTGACAGTGACTTGTCATGACGCACACCCCTTACGAAACTTTGTCACACGTGCGACAAGGTTTCGTAAAGGGTGTGCGCGAGGTCGATGAGCGTCCGGTTGAAGGTTTGGCGAGACTCCCGTCGGAGCCCGGCTCGCCGATGTCGGCATGGGACTTATCTGCCGGCAAACGGCGATGTCGGCGGGACGACGGCTGTTTGCGCGGCGGTCCCGAGAACCGCCACCGCCTTGTCGGCCGTGTCAACCACGGTGTTCGGGAAGAGTCCGAGAAAAAACATGCCCAAAATGCAGAACCAGAGTGAGGCCCTGATCGGTTGTGAAATCAGAATCGGAGACGTGTCCGCGGCATCGGCCGACCAGTAGATGGCGCGCACGACGCCAAAGTAGTAATAGAGCGAAATGACAATGCCGACGATGGCGACGGCGACGAGCCAGTAATAAGCGTGGTTCGAGGCACCCTGTTCGACCGCTGCTTTGAGCAGCAGGAATTTTCCGAAGAAACCGGCCAGCGGCGGAATGCCGGCCAGCGAGACCATCGCCAGCGTCATCGTCGCGGCGAGGAAGGGGGAGCGTCGGCTCAATCCGGCCAGGGCGCTGATGTCCTCCCCTTCGACCTGTCGCATCACGAGGCAGATGACCAGGAATGCGGCGAGCACGGTGAAGAGATAGCCGCCGAGATAATAGAGCACCGCGGCCTGGCCCGCGTGGCTCAGTGCCGCCACTCCAAGCAACAGGTAGCCCGCGTTGGAAATGCTGGAGTAACCGAGCAGTCGTTTGAGATTTCGCTGTGGAATGGCACAGAGGTTCCCGTAAAGAATGGTGATGGCGGAAATAACCGCGAGCAGTTTCGTCCAATGCGCCGTGATGTCCGGCACCGCGCCGAACAACAGGCGCAGCAGCAACACAAAGCCGGCCGCCTTGGAACCGACGGCGAGAAACGCCGTCGTCGGCACGGGTGAACCTTGGTAAACGTCGGGCGCCCAGATTTGGAATGGAAACGCCGCGATTTTGAATCCCAGTCCCGCCAGCACCAGGAGCAAGCCGAGCAAAAAGATTTTGTTTGCCGGGAACTGCGACGCGGTTGCGGTCAGTTCGGTGAAATTCAATGTGCCGGTTGTCCCGAACACCAGGGCGATGCCGAAGACCAGGAACGCCGATGATAGCGCCCCTAATATCAGGTATTTGACGCCCGCTTCGAGCGACAGGAGCCGACTCCGTTGAAAGCCGGTGAGCACATAGAAAGTGACGGTGATCAGTTCGACCGACACGAACAGCAGACTGAAATCGTTGGCCGACGCCGCAAACATCATGCCTGACAGCGCGAACAGGATCAGCGCGTAGTACTCCGAAATCCCCGCCGGGATGCGGTCGGCGAATTCCACCGACATAATCAGCACAACGATCGCCGCGACGAGAGAGAACCGTTTGAAGAAGAGCGCCAGCCCGTCCTGCACGTACATGCCGCCAAACGCGGTGGCGGTCGCGCCGGAATCCACGAAGCTCGAAAAGCTGAACAGGAGCACAAAACCGAGCGCGGCGGCGGCGGCGTAACCGAGCTGGCGCCTGTGCTCGATTGGCGTCCACAGATCGAGCAGCAACAGCCCCAAGCCAATGGCGATCACCGCCATTTCCAGAATCGTCAATGAATAGTTCATCGGCGCTGCGCCAGGTTCAAAGCTTGAAGCTCAAAGTTCAAAAGAAGCTCCAGGTACCAATCCTCAATGTCCAAAGCTGTCCTCCTCACGCCGGCGCATTGGGCATTGGAGTTTGGAGTTTTTCTTGAGCTTTGAGCTTTGGATTTTGAGTTTCTCATCTCGCTTCCGTGGTTCCGGCCCGCACTACGATCACGCCGGAGGGCGATTTGTCCGGCCGGTTCTGAATTCCGCCGCCGGCCATTTCCACGATCCGCGCCGCGCTCGGCTTGATTTTTTCCGTCAACAGTCCCGGGAAAAAGCCAAACCCGAACAACGCCGCCAACAGGAGCAGGAATGGCACTTTGCGCCACGGTCCCGCGTCGGCCGCAGATTCGCATTGTTCGGCCACGGGGCCATGCAGAATGCTTCTGACCGCGCGCAGGGTATAGACCGCGCCGATAAGGAGTCCGCCCCAGGCGGCCATGGCGACGAGCGATTGCGCGCCGCCCAGCGCGCTTTTCCAGGTCCCGAACAACACCATCACTTCGCCCGCGAAGTTCGCGAAACCGGGCAGGCCGCAGGCGGCGAGCATCGCCATGACCATGGCCGCGCCGACGAAGGGGAGTCGTTGCAGCAGGCCGCCCAACTGCGTCATGTCGAGCGTGCGGGTCTGTTGATAGAGATAGCCGCTGAGCCCGAACAGGAGCGCCGCCAACAGGCCGTGCGCGATCATCACCACCACCGCGCCGGTCACGCCCACCAGGCTCAGACTCGCGATGCCGAGAAAGACAAAGCCCATATGCGCCACGCTCGAATTGCCGATGAGCAAGTTCAGGTCTTTTTGGCGCATGGCGACCCAGCCGCAGTAAAGGAGGTTGCCGAGGCAGAGCAGCGCCAGAAGGTTCAACCACCCTTTCGCGCCCTCCGGCATCAAGGGCAACGCCACGCGAATGAGGCCGTAAAGACCGAACTTTTTCAGCACGCCCGCGTGGAGCATCGCGGTCGCGGTGGGCGCCGAACCGTAACCGAGCGGCGCCCAGGTGTGGAACGGCCAAAGCGAGACGAGAATCCCGAAGCCGAACATCAGCAGCGGGAAGATGGAGCGCTGCGCACTGCCGGACATGGGATTGGCCAGGAAATAATTTGTAATTTCGCGGATGTCAAACGTGCGCTGGCCAGCCGGCAATTGCAGGTACAGGGCGATCAGGCCGATCAACGCGATGAGCGCGCCGAGGCTGAGGTAGAGCGTGATCTGGAACGTCGCGTAGTTTTTGTTTTCGCCGCGGCCCCAGACGCCGATCGTGATGAAGGTCGGCACCAGCGCCAGCTCGTGGAAGAAGTAAAAGAAGAACAGGTCGAGCGACGCGAAAGCGCCGAGGATTCCGCCGGTCATGACGAGCAGCAGGATGTAGAACTCCTTTTCCCGTTCCTTGATTTCCCAGGAAACGCACGCCGCGGCGCACGCGACGATTGCGCCCATCAGAATCAATCCGACATTGATGCCGTCCACGCCGAGCCGGCACTGCATGCCCAGCGCGCCGGCCCCAAGCAGCGGAACGGTCGTGATGAATTGATAACCTTCGGCCCCGGCGTCGAACTTCCAGAACAGGCACAAAGCGAGAAAGGCCACGACCGCTGTCGTCGCCAGCGTCGCCATCCGCATGAAGAAGCGAAAATTCCCCGGCACGAACGCCAGGCCGATTGCGGCCGCAAACGGCAGAAGGATGATGAGAGTCAGCATGAGTCAGAGGGTGAGCGGCCGGGCGAAGTAGTGTTCGAAAATTTTGTTCGCCCAACGAACCGCGTAGCGCGGCCGTCCCGGCTGAGGGTCCTGGCGGCGTCTCGCCGCCCGGAGCAACACCGGGCGAGACGCCCTGTCAACCCGCAGGCGATGACGCCTGCGCTCCACGCGTCGCGCCGTTCAAGAGCACCGTGCGCAACCCATGGCCGGGGTGAGGAGGAAGCCAACGAAAATGCGTGCCGGCGGAATAAATTCATCTTGTTATTTTCCGATCGCGAACCAAAGCACCAGCGCCACGCCCAACACGAAAAAGAAGGCGTAGGTCTGCAGGTTGCCGCTCTGGACCAGCCGGAGCGCCCGGCCGGCAAGATCGGTCCCGCCGCGGACCAGGCCGATGCAGAATCCGTTGACCAACTGGCGGTCCACCCAGTCGGCGAGCGCCGCCATCGCGTCGTGCAGCCTGATGACTGTGTCCTGGTAAAATTCGTCGAAGTAAAACCGCTTGCGCATGGCTGTTGACAGCGCGCCGAGCTTCGCGGGCAGCGGGTCTTCCTTGGCCCGGGCATACCACGCACGCGCGGCAAGGAAGCCGGCAATCACCGCGCCAATTCCGATGAGCGCCGCCGTCAACGAATGTTGGAACGGCTCGATCAATCTCCCGGGGAGCAGTTGGAGGAACGGGCCGGCGTGTTCTGCCTGTTCGCCGCCGATGAATTGGCTGTCGAAAATCCCGCTGATGCCGATGACGCCACCCAGGAGGCTGAACAGCGCCAGCAGGCGCAGCGGCCAGGTCATGACCGCGGGCGATTCATGCGCGTGTTTGGCAGCTTCAGTTTTCGGCGAGCCGAGAAACGCCAGGAAAAAAAGCCGGAACATGTAGAAAGTCGTCAGCACAGCCACGAGCGCGGCGGCCGCGAAGAGCGGGTAGCTGTGCTGCTCCAGTGTCTGCGCGAGGATGGCGTCTTTGCTGTAAAACCCGCTGAACGGCGGGACACCACACAGCGCCAGCGTGCCGAACAGGAACGTCCAAAAGGTCACCGGCATTTTATTTTTGAGCGCGCCCATTTTCCAGATGTCCTGCTCATGATGCAGGGCGTGAATGACCGAACCGGCGCCCAGAAAGAGCAGCGCCTTGAAGAACGCGTGCGTGGTGAGATGATACATCGCCGAAGTCGGGGCGGCCACACCCACGGCCATCACCATGTAGCCGAGCTGTGACAGTGTCGAGTAGGCCAGGATGCGTTTGATGTCGTTTTGCTGGACGGCGATCAGCGCGGCCATCAAGGCCGTGATGGCGCCGATCCATGCGATGACGTGCAACGCCGGGGTATTGAAGATGAAAAAGACGCGGCAGAGCATATAGACACCGGCGGCCACCATCGTTGCCGCGTGGATGAGCGCGCTGACCGGCGTCGGACCTTCCATCGCGTCCGGCAACCAGACGTGCAAAGGGAATTGCGCCGACTTGCCGATCGCTCCGCAAAAAATCAGCAGGCCGGCGACCGTTGCCATCCGGCCGAACAACGCCGGGTCTTGTTTCAACTGGTCTTCGATGAGGGAAAAATTCAGTCCGTCGGCCATCGTCCAGACCATCAGGATGCCCAGCAGGAAACCGAAGTCGCCCAGGCGATTGGTGAGAAAGGCCTTTTTGGCCGCATCGGCAGCCGAGGGACGCTCGAACCAGTGGCCGATGAGCAAATAGCTGGAGACGCCGACCAATTCCCAGAAGATGAAGAGCATCAGAAAATTGTTGGCCAGCACGATGCCGAGCATGGAAAAGGTGAACAGGCTCAGGCAAGCGAAGTAGCGCGAGAACCCGCGGTCGTCGCGCATGTAGCCCCGGGAATAAACATGGATCGCGCCGCCGACGCCGGTGACGACGAGCAACATCAGCAGGCTGAGGGGATCCAGGCGCAGGCCGAAGTCCACTTGCAGATCGCCGACCTCCAGCCAGGTCACCAGCGTTTCCCTCTTCAGTGGCTTCCAGCCATTCGCGGCGATGAAGAGCACGCTCAACACGAAACCGGCGACAATCGCACCGATCGAGAGTTTGGCGCTCAGCTCGCGGTTTTTGTGCGTGAAAAGCGTGATGCCCGCCGCCGCGAGCAGCGGCAGAAACAGGATCAGCCACGGTAATACTTCCAACTTCATCAGGAGTCCGCTGTGAATAAACGCAGAAGGGTTACATCGTTACATCGTTCAACCGTTACAACGGGCATGCTCCTGCACAGTTCTTCCGATTCAACGATGTAACGTTTTAACGTTTTAACGACTATCGATTTACCTGTGTCCATTCCCTCCATTCGTGGTTCAAGATTTGTGTTGGCAGGTCACAGTTTCATCGTGGTGAGGTCTTCGACGTGCGCGGACTGGCGTTTGCGATAGAGCGCGACGATGAGCGCCAGGCCGACCGCGACCTCGGCCGCGGCGACGGTGATGATAAAGAAGACCATCACCTGACCATTGAGATGCCCATTGAAACGCGAGGAGGCGACCAGCGCCAGGTTCGCCGCGTTGAGCATCAATTCCAGCGACATGTAAATCACCAGCAGGTTGCGACGCACGACGACGCCGAGCAATCCGAGACAGAAGAGCAACGCGCTGACGACCAGGTAATGTTCCAGTCCGGGTGTCATGGGGCGTTGAATCGTTGAATTGTTGAATCGTTGAATCGTGAAGATGCGTCGCCAAGCCGGTTCAACGATTCAACGCTTTTAACGGTTAAACGGTTTCTCATTTCAAGTCCCTCTTGCTCAGCAAAATCACGCCCACCATGGCCACCAGCAGCAGCACGGACAGGATTTCAAAGGGAAGCAGGTAATCGGTGAACAGCATCCTGCCCAGCGGTTGAGTGGCGCCTTCGAGAGCGGGTGCGGCGGCGCCGGTCGGCGGGCCGGTTTCCAGAATTGCTTTGAGGAAAATCGCGGCGACGGCGGCGACGGAAATCACGCCGGTGATCACGCCGAACACATTGAATTTGCGCCGTTGTTCCTCTTTGAGATCGAGCAGCATGATGACGAAGAGGAAGAGCACGATCACGGCGCCGGCATAAACCAGGACTTGCACGGCGGCGAGGAAGAACGCGTGCAGCAGCACGAACAGTCCGGCCATGGAAATGATGGTCAGCACGAGAAACATCGCGCTGGTGACCGGATTGCGGCTGAAGGGATTGGCCACGACCAGGAGGCCGCACAGCAACGTCAGCGCCGAGAAGAGGTAAAAGAAAATGTCCTGCATGACGTGCTAGAAGCTCAAAGGCCAAAGCTTAAAGTTCAAAAGAAATCCCAAACTCAATGTTCCAGAATCAACCCCAACCAACGGTGAGGATGGACGCGCTGGAGCTTGCGCCTTGGAGCTTCTCTTGAGCTTTGAGCTTTGAGCTTTAAGCTTCATTCGTGCTCCTTCACCGGAAACGTTTCCTGCTCCTGCGCCTCTTCCGCTTTCTGCTTCCACTTCTGGATTCCCGCGTGCACTCCGCCGAGCGTGAGCAATTTTTCCTTGTTGTAAATCATCTCTTCGCGGTTGGTGCCGGTGAGCGAGTAATCTTTCATCAGGAAGATCGCTTCCTCGGGACAGACTTCCTGGCAGAACCCGCAGAAAATGCAGCGGAGCATGTTAATCTCAAATTCCCTTGGCATTTTCTCCGAGTTCGGACGGTCGGCGGGCAGGCCATCCGGGCCGGGCGGGATGATTTTGATCGCCCTTGGCGGGCAGACAAACTCGCAAAGCTGGCAGGAGACGCATTTGGTGTTGCCGTCCTGGTCTTTGACGAGATAGGGCGCACCGCGATAACCCTCGGGCACGACCCATCTGTCTTCCGGATATTGCAGCGTCAGCTTCTTGCGGAAGAAATGAGGCAGCGTGACTTTGAGCCCGCCGATAATGGCCGGCAGGTAGAGCCGTTCCCACCAACTCA
>DASPXS010000162.1:0-3237 GCA_035637175.1 Haliangiales bacterium
TGGGCGGTGAGGTCGAAGTCCTGCACTTCGCAGCGTTTGGTGACTTCGCCGGCGCTGCCGCTGAAGACGAAGGTGTCACCGGAGCGGGCGGCTTTGAGCCGGCCACCGGGCGTGTCGGGATCGGCGTAACCGACGAAGAAAATGGCCTGGCGCTCGTCGCCGATCATGCGGGCGGCCAGGTCATGCGCAGCGGTGTGTTCGCTCATCATGCCGGCGGTCAGAACAAAGATGCGTCCGCCGGAAAGCTTCATTTTGTCCACTTGACCCGGTTCGAGCACGGCGAGGTTCAACGCTTCGGTCAGCTTGAGGTTGCTGTGATTGCGGTGGGCGCGGTGGGCTTCGAGGTCGTAGATTTCGGTGAAGACACGGCCCAGGCCGCCAATGTAGATGGGTTGCTGCCTCAATTTTCCGGACTTCATGAGCAAGGCCAGCAGGGCCAGGATTTCCTGCGTGCGTCCCAGCGCAAAAGTGGGGATGAGCGCGCAACCTTTGCGTTTGAGGACCCGTTCGAGGGCGGCGGTGAGGCGTTCGACTTCGGTTTCGCGCGAAAAACCGGGCGGCACCGCGCGATTGCCGCGCGTGGTTTCCATAATGAGCACGTCGGCCTTGACATCGTCGAAACGCGCGCCGCGCAGGATCGTCTGGTCGCGGAAACAAACGTCGCCGGTGTAAAAAAGCGTTTCCTTTTGCCCGCGCACCATGAGGCCGGCGGAGCCGAGGGCGTGGCCGGCGTCGCAGAATTCCAGCGTGGGCGAGACGAAGCCGGCGCGGGTCTTGTGATAGGCCGCCCACTCGATTTCGCGGTTGTAACGGAAACCCTGAAACAACGCGGCGATGGTGTCCACTTCGTCGTGTGAATAGAGAGGGTATTCTTTGATGCCGAGTTCGTCGCGTTGCCGGGTCATGACATTCACCGAGTTGTGCAGCACCCGTTCGATGAGGAAGTAGCTCAGCTCGGTCATCAAGGCGTGGGCCTTCGGAAAATGGCGCAGCGCGACCGGCAACGACCCGACGTGATCGTGGTGACAATGAGTGACCGCGATGGCGTCCAGGTCCTCCTGCTGAATGTGGCGGTAAAGCGGCAAACTGTCGCGCCCTTCGCGTTTGGGGTGGGTGCCGGCGTCCATCAGCAGCCGGTGGCCTTCCAATTCGACAAACCAGGCGCTGGCGCCGATGTCGGTGGCGGGATTCAGATTGAGGATTCGCATGAACTGCCGTATATCGATGAATAACAATGCTGTCTCGCGTTCACAAAATTGATTGTCCGCGCCGCAAAAATATTTGAACAGTTCTGAAACCCAATCCGTCTGAGAGGTGTTGTTCCTTTAAGTCGGGGCCGGGTCGTGCGACCCGGCCCCGGCCGCCAGTCCCTCTGGCGGAAAGGAGGTAACGTTTGGTTGTTTGGGTTAAGCGGGCATCGCAAGGTGCCCGCTTTTCATTTGGCCATTACAATCCATTTCAGCGAGAGAGGTCAAGTATCAACGTCCGCCGCGGGTGTGATCCGTGTGATCCGAACCGTTTCCCAGGCCGGGATCATTTCTTTTTGGGCGCATTTCCCAGTTGTCGCCCTGCGGCGGCTTGCATCAATTGCAGGAAGTCCCGATGTTTCGTGTAACCCGAGGGGGCGCCAAACTGGTTTGCGTCCGGCCTGACCAATTGCACGTTTTTGTAGCGGATTACGATGTTGCCCCCCGCGTCATTCATTTGCGCCTGCAAGGGGAAATCTTTCATATCGGTGGCGCTCCAGACGATGAACTCGATCTTTTGGCCCTGGTCGTCGGTCATTCTGACCCGGTTCTTCGCGCACGGGTGGCCGTCAATGGTTTCCTTGCCCAGGGGAGTCCTGTCCACTCGAAAGTTCCTGGTGAGAGCGGCGGCTTCCTCCTCCGGCAAAGGCATCTCCACGTAAGCGGCCAACGCGGGGAAAATGATTTGCATCATCTTCGTTTCCGGGAGGATGACGCATGCCAAACGGTCCATGGCCATTTGTTTCATGCCGGCAATCTGTTCGGGCGGTGCCTGGGGCCCTTTCATCCGGGTCATCTCAATGTCCAAGCGGACCTTGCGGTCCAGCAGCGCAATATTCATCGGCATCGTGAGGGATTCCTTGCCGGCCCGGTCCACGATGCGAAACTCGGCCTTGGCGCTGAACGCTTTGATGTCGCCGAACAACCGGGTCATCGCCGCATTCCAGCCCGGCGGGCTGCCCACGCCCACCTGGGCCCGGGCCGGTTCCGCGAAACCCGCCAGCCACGCCAGAACCAGGACAGTCCATTGACTCTTCCAGTTTTTCATGGCGCTTCAATCCGCTCTGTCATTTTCCTGGAGAGTAATGGGCGGACCGATTTGCACCAGCAAAAATGAGGTGCCGCGCGCGGGCATGCTTCCATGAACAGAGTGCGGAACTGTTTCCGGGACCTGCGCCGGGAGGCCCCAACCCCGCTCGGGACAGGGTACAAAATATGTTATAGCTATAACAATATTTGTACCCATCTTCGCTGAACCCTGGTTGGAGGCCTGTCGAGTCAAGCCTCGGATTTTTGGTGGCCGGACGTTGCTCCGAGTGCCGGGCGGGTTCCAACGCGCGCAAAGAAAGCGTCGGGGCTTCCTCGGAAAGGGGAGCTCAGAAAACAAAAATATCTTTCAGTTCCAGTTCGGTTACGGCGCCCTGCTTCCTGAGCCGCTCCGGGTCAAGCTTCTTCTTGTCGCCCACGATGGAAATAAGTTTGGGCCGGCCCTTGAGATGTTGTTTCTGGAACTGAACGACCTGGTCCAGGCCGAGTTGCTGGACTTTTGTGAATCGCTCTTTGCGCGGGTCAACGGGCACTTCCAATCGCTCCCACGACCGGACGGCGCCGATGATCTCCCGGAATCCGATCTTGCCGGTGCGATAACGGCTGATTACCGAGTCGCGCGTTTCGCGGAAACGCTCGGGCGAAGTCGGCAGGTTTTCGAACAAATCGACGAAGGCGTCCAGGGCTTCAGGTGTTTTGTCCGCCTGACAACCGATGGCGCCCACCATCACGTTCTGCTCGCCTTTGCGGCCGCCGTTGGCATAGACCGCATAAGCCGAATAGGCCAGCGCCCGCGCCTCACGCAGTTCCTGAAATACGATGCCGGACATGCCGCCGGCAAAGTAGTCGTTGAACAACTGGACGGCGGGGACATTGGCCTCGTTGTAATCGCCGTCGCCGAACTCGATGCGCACCTGCGATTGGGCCATTTCCTTGTCGAAAA
>DASPXS010000163.1:0-3389 GCA_035637175.1 Haliangiales bacterium
CAGCTTCGACTCAACCGATCCGCAAAAGAGCGGCACCGGCGGCAAATACGACGCCAACAGGTCCGCAGACAAGGGCGACGTGGCCACCAACCTGGGCATCGTGGACTCAATCAATGTCGGCAACGCGGACATCCGCGGTCATGTCTCCACCGGACCGGGAGGCAGCGTCGCCGTCGGCTCCAACGGCGCAGTCGGCGACGAGAACTGGGTCGCCAACAAAAATGGTATTGAGCCGGGCTGGGTGTCGGACGACGCCAACGTGGACATCCCCGACGCGACCCTTCCAAAGGATTTTAGCGCGAATCCCCGGACACCATCCGCCAACCCGGTTGAGTACCCTCCGGGCAGCGGCAAGATTTACGACTACGTTCTTTCTTCCGGTGACTATCGGATCAAGGACTTCAAAGGCGCGGTGCTGGTGGTCGGCGCCGCGCGGGTGCTGGTGGAATCCTCATTCAACTTCAGCGGCGCCGACGGGATTAGCATAAATAGCGGAGCCAATCTGCAGGTGTACGTGGCACCGGCTTCGGCCAGCCTGGGAGGCAACGGCGTCCAGAATCAAGGTAACGCGATGTCGTTTATCTATTGGGGATTGAACAGCAACACCACTCTGAGTTTCGGCGGCAATTCCACCTTCACCGGTGTCATTTATGCCCCTTACGCCGATTTCAAACTGGGCGGCAGCGGCGGCGACAACTACGATTTTGTCGGCGCCAGCGTCAGCAAGACGGTAACCATGACCGGCCATTTCCACTTCCACTACGATGAAAGTCTGGCTCGCCTTTTCCCGGTCAAGCAATTTGTCGTTTATTCCTGGAGCGATATCAACCCGAACAACTAAACGCTACCCCAGCGTAGAATGCCGCGGCGGTCTTTGACCGCCGCCTTTTGCTTTCGCAGCCACTGTCGGGGGCCAAAAGTCAATGCCGGTATCAAGCGTCAGATAGCGCGCTCAAAGTTTTCCCGGAAGATTGCTCGGCGGTGGCACCTCAAGCGTGCAAGCTGTGATTACAATCAGGAGTCCGCAAACCGATGATTCCCCAATTGTCAATCGGCGGAGACAGAAAATCTTTGGCTCGTCACGATTGACAAGGCGGAAAGGTGACGGAAATTTCCAGGGGTTGTTCCGGCGATTCGGCCGGTCCGACGAATCGAAGCATAGAGTTCCAGGATGCGAAAAAGACGGGCATTTACGTTGATCGAACTGCTGGTGGTGATTGCCATCATCGTCATTCTGGCGGGCCTGCTTTTGCCGGCCATCGGAAAGGCCAAGTCCAAGGGACAGGGCATTCAGTGCCTGAGTAATCATCGCCAGTTGATGCTCGCCTGGCGAATGTACAACGACGACAACAACGACCGGCTGTTATTCGCGAGCGAAGGTTATCCTGACAGTTATCCCTATACCTGGGTGCGCGGCTTTATGAATTTTAATCCGGCCAATCCATCCAACTGGGACGTTAACCAGGACCTTGTGAGAAGCCCGCTCTGGCCCTACTGCGGTCAGTCGGCTGGCATCTGGAAATGTCCGGCCGACAAGTCCACCGTCACACCGTCGAGCGGACCGTTCAAAGGACAAGTGACACCGCGTGTGCGCAGCATTTCGATGAATCTCTGGATCGGGGGTTTCGGGGGATACGACCTTGGCCTTTCTGACGGTGATGGCGTTACGCTCGGGGGCAACTTGTGGAGAATCTATTTGAAGGCCAATGAAATGATTGATCCCGGGCCGACACGAACCTTTGTCCTGCTCGACATGCGCGAGGACAGCATCGACATCGGCAATTTTGCCACAGACATGCGCGGCTGGCCGGACCACTCGGAAGAAACAGGGTTCTACGATTTTCCCGCCAGTTATCACAATCGCGCCGGCGGACTTTCGTTTGCCGACGGCCATTCCGAAATCAAACGTTGGTTTGATAACCGCACCATGCCGGCGCTGGTCAGGGGTGGCCTGGTTCCCGACATACTTCCCTCGCCGAACAACAAAGACACCATCTGGCTGCAGGAACGGTGCACGCGGAAGATCAACGACAATGAATGAAGGGCGGCAGGCGCGAAAAAATCCCGCAGATCTGGAACTCAGCCTGCGGGATGTGTTCCAACGCAACTTTCGGAAGACTTAGCCCGAGACAGCTATTTTCCGCGGTTTGACCCTCTCTGCTTTCGGCAAAATGACGGTCAACACGCCTTGTTCGATCGTCGCGCTGATCCGGGAGGTGTCGATGGCGGGATCGAGCACGAACTCGCGCCGGAAATCCCGCGGGCTGGTTTCGCGATACACCGGCTCCGCCTCGGGCACTTGGGCCTGCCGCCGTCCCACCAGCGTCAGTTCGTTTCCTTCCAGCAGCACTTCGAGCCCTTCTTTGCCGACACCCGGCATTTCGGCCTCGAGAATGAAGCTGTCTTTGGTCTCCACAATGTTCACCTGCGGGACGATGTAACCGCGTCCGTCGGGACCCGTTTCCTTCGTCTGCGCCGTGCGATTATCCGCTTTGTTGGTAACCGTCGTCATAATCGTTCCTATCCCCTGGCCAGCAGGCGAGCGCCCGCTGGAGTTCGGTTTGCTTCAGCTTACGTTGACCTGAATCTGTTTTGGTTTCGCTTCCTCTGTCTTCGGCAGGGTGACAGTAAGAATGCCGTCCCGATAAGTTGCCTTCGCCTTCTCGGCCTCCACCGGTTTGGGCAGAGCAACGGTGCGATGAAACTTGCCGAAGAACCGCTCGGAACGGTACGTCTCGCCTTCTTTATTCTGCTCCTCGTATTTCCGCTCGCCGGAGAGGGTGAGCGTGCCGTCATGAAAGGAGATGTCGATTTCCTCCTGTTTCAACCCGGGCAGTTCGGCTTTGATAATGAGGTTGTCCTTGTCTTCGTAGAGGTCCAGCGCCGGGGCCCAGCCGTTGAACAACTCCATGCGGCGCGTCAATTCCCCGAACGGAGAATCGAACAAGCGATTGATTTCCTCGCGCAACGTGGAGAGCTGTTCCCCCGGCGACCAGTTCCACAAATCGGGTCTTTGTCGGATTAGTTTCATATCATTTATCCTTTCTGGTTTCGAATCTATTCGCTGAAGAAAACCCAGCTTTGGCTGTGCCAGTGAGTACGGGTCGGCGGCGAAGCTCCGTTACTTGCGAGTACTCAGTGACTTGAACAGCCAAAGCCCAATTGGCGGCCAAAATCGGGGTGAAATGATGACACACCTGCGTCTCTGCGTGTCACACCGACGCGGCCAGCGTGTCCCGCGCCGTTATCCATGAACCAAAGTGCCCCCTCACCCCATCCCTCTCCCCCACTGGGGAGAGGGTGTCCGAAGGACGGGCGAGGCTATGTCGATAGGCTCACGGCCCAAATGCGCTCCCGATTGTTTTTCGATCAGAGGCTACCCATGAACC
>DASPXS010000164.1:0-38338 GCA_035637175.1 Haliangiales bacterium
GGCAATCTGGTCCCGGTCACTGTCGTGCTGGCGGGTCCCAACCGCGTCATTCAATGCAAGACCATCGAGACCGACGGATACAAGGCGGTCCAGCTTGGATTCGACGACCAGAAGGAGTCGCGCTTGACCAGACCGTTGAACGGCCATCTGAAAAAATTCAACGTCGCGCCGGTCAAGCGCATCCGCGAGTTCCGCGATTTTTCGATCGAGGTGAAACCCGGCGACGTCGTAGGCGTGAACATCTTCGCCCAGGGCGATTACATTGATGCCATCGGGGTCACGAAAGGCCGCGGCTTCGAAGGCGTCGTCAAACGGCATCATTTCCGCGGCGGTGACAGCACGCACGGCGCCAAGGGCTGGCATCGGCGCAGCGGGGCGATCGGTTGTCGTTTGTTTCCCGGCACGGTGCGGCGCGGACTGAAAATGCCCGGCCACATGGGCCAGGTCCGGCGCACCACCCAGAATCTCCAGATCGTCCAGGTGCGCGAGGCGGAGAACCTCCTGCTGATCAAAGGCGCGATTCCCGGGGCCAAGGGCGATTACGTGATCATCCGGGAGTCGAAGAAGAACCCGAAGAAGGCCCCGGCGGAGAAGAAGTGAATGCGGAACCGTTAAAACGCGAGCAGATGAAACTCACCGTCAGGGACATTGCGGGCAAAGAGCAGGGCGAGATCGAAGTGAAGTTTGCGCTCATCGAGGACGGCAAGGGCACGCAGGCGGTGCATGACACGGTGGTGGCGTATCTGGCGAACCAGCGCCGGGGCACGGCCTGCACCAAGAACGTCGGCGAAGTCGCCGGCACCAACAAGAAGCCGTGGCGGCAGAAGGGCACCGGCCGGGCGCGCGCCGGTTCGTTCCAGTCGCCGTTGTGGCGCGGGGGCGGTGTCGTGTTCGGCCCCAAGCCGCGCGATTTCGGCAAGAGGATTTCCCACGCGACGAAGCAACTGGCGCTGCGCAAGGCGCTGAGCGAACGGCTCAAGTCGGGTGACGTGATGGTCGTGGAGGAAATCAAGTTGAATTCGCCCCGGACCAAAGAATTCGTGGGTGTGTTGAGCGCGTTGAAGGTGGAAGGCACGGCCCTGGTCGTCGCGCCCGGGCAGGACAAAAACCTGGCGCTGGCATCGCGCAACCTGCCGCGGGTCGAAGTGGCCACCGGCAATTCGCTGAACACCTATCAGGTGCTGCGGTTTGACAAACTGTTGTTCACCCGCGGCGCGTTTGAACAGGTCGAACAACGCTTGGCCGGGTAGTCGCCATGAATTCCTTTGAAATCATCAAGACGGTGCGCCTGACGGAAAAAGGCACCACCCAGTCCGATAAATTTAATCAGTACACCGTCGTGGCTGACAAACGGGCGAACAAAATCCAGATTCGCCAGGCCGTGCAGGAACTGTTCAACGTCAAAGTCATCGACGTCAACACCATGAACGTGCGCGGCAAATATCGTCGTCAGCGCACCAAACAGGCCGGCGCGACGCCCGATTGGAAGAAGGCCATCGTGACCTTGAAGGAAGGGGACAAAATCGTCCTCACCTGACGCATTTTTTTTATGCCAGTAAAAACTTTCAGACCGCTGACGCCCTCCACGCGCTACATCACCATCGCGTCGTATGCGGATGTCACCCGGAAGAGACCGGAAAAGAGCCTGGTGGTCACGCGCAAGAAAACCGGGGGGCGCAACTGCTACGGTCGGGTGACGGCACGCGGCATCGGCGGCGGACACAAACAAAAAATCCGCCTGGTGGATTTCAAACGCGACAAACACGGCGTGGTAGCGACCGTCGCGGCGATCGAATACGACCCGATTCGCACCGCCCGGCTGGCCCTTCTGGAATACAAGGACGGCGAGAAGCGTTACATCATCGCGCCCCATGGCATTCGGGTGGGTGCGAAACTTGTGAGCGGACCGCAGGCGGAGCCCGAAGTGGGCAACAGCCTGCCGTTGAAATCGATTCCGGTGGGTTTGGCGATTCACAACATCGAACTGACACCGGGCCGTGGGGGCCAGATCGTTCGTTCGGCCGGCGGCGCGGCCACTTTGATGTCGCGGGACGAAGGCTACGCCCAGGTGCGGCTGCCTTCCGGCGAGATTCGCCGCATTCACGAGACGTGTTATGCGACCATCGGGCAGGTCGGCAACCTGGAGCATGAAAACGTGATCCTGGGCAAGGCCGGGCGCTCGCGCCATCGCGGCATCCGCCCGATCAACCGCGGCGTGTCGCGCAACCCGGTTGACCACCCGAATGGCGGCGGCGCCGGCAAGTCCAAGAGCGGCGGCGGCTGGCAGCAACTGACCTCACCCTGGGGCCTGCTGGCCAAGGGCTACAGAACCCGGAACAAACGCAAACTTTCCGGCCGGTTCATCGTGGTCCGACGCGATGGCCGGCTGATGAAACAAAAGTGACGGAAATGACGCGTTGAAGCGTTGAAACGAAAACCCGTCTGAAACCAATGAAAGCAAGATGGAAGCATGGGGCGTTGGAGTATTGGGGATTGGGGAATTGGGACCATCACCCCCTCACTCCATTATCCCATTATCCCGTTACCCCATCACCCCGACTGACCCTATGGGACGCTCGATAAAAAAAGGACCGTTCGTTGACCATCATTTGATGGACAAAATCGTAAAGGCAAAAGAGACGAAATCGAAAGCGCCGATCAAGACGTGGTCGCGTCGTTCGATGATCACGCCGGATTTTGTCGGGCTGACGTTCAACGTGCACAACGGCAAAGTGTTCAATCCGGTGTTCGTGACGGAGAACATGGTGGGCCACCGGTTGGGCGAGTTTTCGCCCACGCGCATCTTCAAGAAGCACGGCGCGCACACGGCCAAGGCCGAGGCGAAATAGGCTTATGGAAGTTCAAGCGATTACCCGCAACGTGCGCATGTCGGCGCAGAAGATGCGCGAAGTGGTGCGGCAAATTCAGGGCATGAACGCCGTGCAGGCGCAGGCGGTCCTTGCCGTGGTGCCCCGCAAGTCCGCCCGGTTCGTGGCCAAGACGTTGAAGTCTGCCATCGCCAATGCGGAAAACAACAACGGGCTGAAACCGGAAGTGCTCCGCATCAAGGAAGCCCTGGCGCAGACCGCGACCACGATCAGGCGTGTCACGCCCAAGGCGCGCGGTTCCGCGGGGCCGATTTTGAAGCGGAGCTGCCATGTAAAGATCGTTTTGTCAGATGAATAACATGAAGAGAAACGCAGTAATGGAGTGTTGGAGTGTTGGAGTGTTGGCGAACGACACGCACTCTGCTCATCCCTCCATCCCTCCATCCCTCCATCCCTCCACGACTCCATCGCCCCGATTCTGACCATGGGACAAAAAACGAATCCAATCGGACTGCGCATCGCCGTCAACAAGGACTGGCGCTCGAAGTGGTACGCCGAAAAGAAGGAATTCGGCAAACTGCTGGCCGAGGACCGCCGGATCCGCGATATCCTGAAAAAGAAGCTGGAATCGGCCTCGGTGCCGAAGATCCAGATCGAGCGCGCGGCCACCCGTTGTCGCATCACCATTTTCACCGCCCGGCCCGGCGTGGTCATCGGCCGAAAAGGCGCCGAGATCGACAAAATCAAGGAGGAATTGAGCCGGATGACCGGCAAGGAGATTTTCGTTGATATTCAGGAAATCAAGACGCCGGAGCTGGACGCCCAGTTGGTGGCGGAAAACGTCGCCTTGCAGTTGGAACGGCGCATTTCATTCCGGCGCGCGATGAAAAAAGCCGTGCAGACGGCGATGGATTTCGGCGCGGACGGGATCAAGATTCGTTGTGCGGGCCGGTTGGGTGGCGCGGAACTGGCGCGCACGGAAATGTATCACGAAGGCCGCGTGCCCCTGCACACGTTGCGCGCGAACATTGATTACGGTTTCGCCGAAGCGAGCACCATGTACGGCAAGCTGGGGGTCAAATGCTGGATTTGCAAAGGCGAAACCAAAGTGGAGCGGGGAAACAAGGCCGCCGGCGCCAACGCGGCGGCGTCGAACTGAATTTGATTTGCGCGAGGATCCCTTATGCCGTTAATGCCCGAAAGAGTGAAGTATCGCAAGATGCAGCGCGGTCACCGCACCGGGATTGCCTCCCGTTGCAACACGGTGGCCTTTGGCGAATACGGATTGCAGGCGCTGGAACGCTGCTGGATGGACACCAAACAGATCGAGGCCGCGCGGGTGGCGATCACACGGTTCATGAAACGGCGCGGCAAAGTCTGGCTGCGCGTGTTTCCCGACAAATCGGTCACAAAAAAACCGCTCGAAGTGCGCATGGGCACCGGCAAGGGCGGGGTGGAATCGTGGGTGGCGGTGATCCGCCCGGCCAACGTGTTGTTCGAGGTGGACGGCGTGACGGAAGCGGTGGCGCGCGAGTCGATGCGCCTGGCCTCCGCGAAATTGCCGATCAAAACCCGGTTTATTTCCCGCCATGCGATGGGTTGAGGGGAGTGATGGAACGATGAAAATGTCCGATCCAAAAATCAAAGATGCAACGCTGGTGGAATTGACGGCCCTGGGTCGCGACCTGCGCCAGGAATTGTTTAATTTGCGTTTGCAACAGGCCAGCGCCCAGTTGGAAAAGCCGGCGCGGCTCCGATTGTTGCGCCGCGACGTTGCGCGAATCGAAACCCGTATCACCCAACTGCGCCGCAAGGCCGCCTGAGTTTATTATGGCTGAGACGAATCTACTGCGGGGTCATCGCAAGGAACGCGTCGGGGAAGTCATTTCCGACAAGATGGACAAGACCATCGTCGTCCGGGTGGAACGGCGCTTCCGCCATCCGCGATTCAAGAAGGTGGTGACCGCCTACAGCAAATTCTACGCGCACGACGAGAAGAACGAGGCCAATGTCGGCGACCGCGTTCGCATCCAGGAAACGCGGCCGTTGTCCCGGACCAAGTGCTGGCGGCTGGTTGAGATCGTCGAGCGCAACCAGGAAGTGGCGCGGGTGGCCTGAGCCGAGGACCCGATATGTTACAGATTCGTTCCATTTTGGATGTGGCCGACAATTCTGGCGCCAAGCGCGCCGCGGCCATCGGCGTGATCGGGCGCAACCAGCGTTACGCTCGGGTGGGGGACATCATCAAGGCCCATATCAAGGAAGCCGCGCCCGACGGCACCGTGAAGAAGGGCGACGTGGTGGACGCGGTGGTCGTGCGCACGCGCCAGCCGATCCGCCGCAACGATGGTTCGTATCTGCGTTTCGACACGAACGCCATTGTCATCATCGACAAGGAAAACAATCCGCGCGGAACGCGCATCTTTGGCCCCGTGGCGCGCGAGTTGCGGGACAAGAAGTTCATGAAGATCATCTCGCTCGCGCCGGAAGTGATTTGAGCGTGCTGCCGGCAATTTGCCGGCAGGTCAATTGGAATTCAATGCGCAACAAAGTCAGTTAAAGTCAGTTCCGCCGCCGGGACGTTGGCGGCAGAGTGCATTATGCAAAGATTTCATGTGAAAAAAGGCGACGAGGTGGTGGTCATTGCCGGTACCGAGCGGGGCAAACGCGGCAAGGTCATCGCTCTTTTGAGCGGGAAGCAACGGGTGATTGTGGAAGGCGTGAAGATGATCAAGAAGCATCAGCGCAAGAGCAACCAGCATCCGCAAGGCGCCATCATCGAGCGGGAAGGCTCGATTCACCTTTCCAACGTGATGTCGGCGGTAAAATTTGACGCGCGCGCCGCTAAACGGGGCGTGGCGCCGGCGAATGCCTGAGAGATTGAGATTGTGATCGAGCTCCGGCAAAATCCGGGGAAAAGCCGAATGAAAGCCAGATTGTATCAGAAATATGTTGAGAGTGTGCTGCCCGCGCTGATGGAAAAGCGAAAATACCAGAACGTCCATCAGGTCCCCCGCATCGAGAAGATTGTGATCAACATGGGGGTCAGCGCGCAGTTGGAAAAGAGCGCGGTGGATGACGCGACCCGGGACCTGGGTCTCATCACCGGGCGCAAGCCGGTGATCAACAAGTCGCGCAAGAGCGTCGCCAATTTCAAGCTGCGCCAGGGTCAACCGATCGGGTGCCGGGTGACCTTGCGGCGCGACGTGATGTACGAGTTTTTCGACCGGCTCGTCGCGGCGGCGCTGCCGCGCATCCGGGATTTTCGCGGCGTTTCGAGCCGTTCCTTCGACGGCCGGGGCAATTATTCGCTCGGTCTTTCGGATCAGACGATTTTCCCGGAAATTGACCTGGACAAAATCAAACGGCACCAGGGGATGGACGTGACGATTGTGACCACGGCGCCCACCGATGATGAGGCGCTGGACCTGCTCAAGTTGATGGGCATGCCGTTTGCCGAAGGCAGGTGATTTATGGCCAAAGTATCATGGAAAGAGCGTAACAAGAAAAAGATGGAAACCGTCAAGAAGTACGCCGCGTTGCGGGCGGAACTGAAGGCCAAGGGCGATTATGCCGCCCTGGCGAAGCTGCCGCGCGACGCCAGCCCGGTGCGTGTCGTGAATCGCTGCGCCATCACTGGCCGGCGGCACGCCTACCTTCGCAAGTTCGGCTGCTCGCGCCTGACGTTCCGGGAAATGGCCCTGGCCGGTTTGATCCCGGGCGTGACCAAAGCCAGTTGGTAAGCTTATGACCGACCCGATCTCAGACATGCTGACCCGCCTGCGCAACGCCAACCTCGCGTTGGTGCCGGAAGTGGAAATGGCGCACTCTAAAATGAAAGAAAGCATCGCCACCATCCTCAAGAAGGAAGGGTACATCGCGGATTGCTCCGTCGAGGGCAAGACGGCCCGGAAACTGAAACTCAAGTTGAAATACCAGGGGCGCCAGGGCGTGATCGTCGGGCTGAAGCGGGTCAGCAAGCCCGGGCTGCGCCGCTACGTGCGCGCGACCGAGATTCCGCGCGTGCTCGGGGGCATGGGCACGGCCATCGTCTCGACGCCGCGCGGCGTCATGACCGGCGTGGATGCGCGAAAACAAAACCTGGGTGGCGAAGTGATCTGTTATGTCTGGTGAGAACATGAGAACGGAGTATTGGAGCGATGGAATGACGGAGTGCTGCCGAATGGCCGCAGCCCGACACTCCATCCCTCCATCCCTCCAATCTGTGTTGATTTATGTCACGCATAGGAAGAATGCCGGTTGAGATCCCCGCCAAGGTAAAGGTCGAGGTGAAAGATCGGAAGGTGCTGGTCGAAGGGCCCAAGGGCAAACTCGATTTCGAGTTGCCCAAACGGACTTCCGCCGTTGTCCAGGGCGCGCAGATCAAAGTCAACCGCGAAGGCGACGACGCCGAGGCGAAGGCGCTGCACGGTTTAAGCCGGGCGATCCTCAACAATATGGTCAAAGGCGTCAGCGAAGGCTTCATGAAGAAGCTGGAGATTCAGGGCGTCGGTTTCAAAGCGGCCGTCCAGGGAAAAAATGTGAATTTGAGCCTGGGTTACTCGCATCCGGTCAATTACCCGATTCCCGACCAGATCAAAGTGACGGTCGAGGAGAACACGAAACTCACCATCGAAGGTCCGAGCAAGCAAATGGTCGGTCAGGTGGCGGCGGAGATTCGCAGTTTCTATCCGCCCGAGCCGTACAAGGGAAAGGGCGTCCGTTACGTGGGCGAGAAAGTCGTCCGCAAGGAAGGCAAGACGGTGCAGTAATGGTTACCACGTTGAATCGTTGAATCGTTAACCTCTGACCGGGTTGCGCCACGGAAACAGTTCAACGGTTCGACGGTTTAACAAGTCAACGCTGTTTGGACGAATGAGAACTGAAAAGAAACAGGAACTGGCGCGGCGCCGCCATTGGCGGGTCCGCGGGAAAGTGATCGGCACCCCGGCCCGTCCCCGGATGAGTGTCAAATTCACGGAACAGAACATTTACGTGCAATTCATCGATGACAGCGCGGGTCATACGCTGGCGGCGGTCTCGACGTTGAGCAAAGCCGTCCCCGATCGCGAGCAGTTGGGGGCCAACGTGAGCGGCGCCACGCGCCTCGGCAAGCTGGCGGCGGAAGCGGCGAAGGCCAAAGGCATCGAACAGGTCGTGTTTGATCGCGGCGGCGCCCGCTATCACGGCAAAGTAAAGGCGCTGGCGGACGCGGCGCGTGAAGCGGGACTTAAATTCTAATTGCAACCAGGAGAAAGAACGTGGCTGACGAAATCAGAACCAATCCGGAAGAAAGCCGCCCGGGACGCGGTCGCGGCTCGCGCCGTGGCCGGCCCGGATCGGAAACGGCCGAGGGCCAGGGCAAAGGGGAAAACGAGCTGAGCGAAAAGGTGGTGTACATCAATCGTTCCGCCAAGGTCGTCAAAGGCGGCCGCCGGTTCAGCTTCAGCGCGCTGATTGTGGCGGGTGACCGGCGTGGCCGCGTCGGAATCGGTCTGGGCAAGGCGGGAGAAGTGGCGGACGCGATTCGCAAGGGCGGCGACATCGCCCGGCAGAATATGGTCAACGTGTCGCTCAAAGAGGCGACCATCCCGCACGAAGTGATCTCGACCTACGACGGTGCGCGCGTGTTGCTGCGGCCCGCCTCGCCGGGCACCGGCGTCATCGCCGGCAAAACCGTTCGCGCGGTCCTCGAGTCCGCCGGCGTAAAGGACGTTTTGAGCAAGTCGCTCGGTTCCAAGAATGCCGCCAACGTCGCCAAGGCGACGCTGGGGGCGTTGCAACAACTGCGGTTGCGCCACGACATTTATCGCGGTCGCGGTCTGGAGACGCGCCCGGACACAGCGCCTCCGACCGCCTGACTTTATGCGTTTACACGATCTCAAACCTCGTCCCGGCGCCCGGCACCGTCGCAAGCGGCTCGGCCAGGGTGAATCCAGCGGCCACGGCAAAACCAGCGGGCGCGGCGGCAAAGGCCAGACCGCGCGGTCCGGCAGCTCGATCCGCATCGGCTTCGAGGGCGGCCAGATGCCGTTGATTCGCCGCATTCCCAAGCGCGGCTTCAACAATGCGCGTCACGCAACCCGCTACGTCCCGGTCAACCTGGAAGCTTTGAACTGTTTTGAAGACGG
The DNA here is from genome assembly GCA_035637175.1 of Haliangiales bacterium. Taxonomy (GTDB): domain Bacteria; phylum Verrucomicrobiota; class Verrucomicrobiia; order Limisphaerales; family AV2; genus AV2. Next base: position 8,960 of record DASPXS010000164.1, read on the forward strand.
AGCGCGCGTCGATGAAGCCGCTTTGCGCGCCCTCGGCCTGGCCAACGGGCGCGCCGATGGTGTGAAGATCCTTGGCGATGGCGAGTTGAAAAAGAAACTGACCGTGAGCGTGCATGCGTTCAGCGCCTCGGCGCGGGCCAAAATTGCATCGGCGGGCGGCGTCTGCGAAATTGTCGGCGCCCAAAAGGGTAAAGCGGCCAAGGCATAGACTATTTCCCCCTCACTGAGCTGACGCATGCTTCGGGCCATCGCCAACACGTTCGCCAACTGTTTCAAAATTCCGGAACTCAAGTCGCGGATTGTCTTCACGTTGTTGCTCCTGGGCATCTGCCGTTTGATGGCGTGGATCACGATTCCGGGCCTGGACGGCGCGGCTTTGATGCGCCATTTCGAGACCCACGCCAAGGATTTGGGGGGCTCGTTTCTCGGGATGTACAGCCTGTTTACCGGAGGCGCGTTGCAACACTGTGGTGTGGGCTCCCTGGGAATAATGCCCTACATCACCGCGACCATTATCATTCAATTGTTGAGCGCGGTCGTTCCCCAGTTGAGCAAACTGGCGCGCGAAGAAGGCGGGCGTGCCAAGCTGATCCAACATGGCCGTTACCTCACCGTGCTCCTGTGTCTGGGCCATGGAACGCTCATGACCCTGACCTGGGAGCACCCGCAACAGGTTGTCGGAAGCAATTTCGTCGGCAGGCTCGTGATGTATTCGGACGACTATATCTGGTGGTACCGGATTCAAACCGTGCTGATTTTGACCACCGGAACCTTGTTGCTGATGTGGTTGGGAGAACAAATCACCGAACGCGGCATCGGTAACGGTGTGTCATTGGTGATCACCATCGGGATCATTGCCGATCTGCCCAAGGCGTTCCAGGCCGTCTATTACATGTTTGCGCCGCACGCCGGCGGGGAACAGCGGGCCAATATGTTTTATGGAGTCATGCTGGTTCTGCTCCTGCTGGCAGTGGTGGCGGGCGTTATCGCGGTCACCCAGGCGCAGCGAAAGATTCCCGTGCAATACGCCCAGCGGATGGTGGGTCGAAAAGTCTATGCCGGGCAAAGCTCGTTTATGCCCCTGCGGGTCAATTACGCCGGCGTCATGCCCATCATCTTTGCCCAGGCCATCCTCATGTTTCCCAGTCAAATCTTTTTGAAGCTGGGAACCCTTTTGAACATGAAGTTCTTTTTGGAGATGGGACGCCAACTGAACAGCGGGCAGGTGCTTTACTACGTTCTTTATAGTTTGATGATTCTGTTCTTCTCGTATTTCTGGGTGGCGACGCAGTTCAACGAGATACAGATCGCCGACGATCTGAAGAAACACGGCGGCTATGTTCCCGGCGTGCGGCCGGGGCAGCAAACCAGCGATTACCTCCACCGCGCAATGAGCCGCATCACCCTGGCCGGCGCCATATTCCTGACTCTGATCGCCATCATTCCCTCGATTCTCGGCCAGACGTTCAATATTGACCCTGCGGTCACTCGCTTTTTCGGTGGCACGAGCATTTTGATTACAGTGGGCGTTCTGTTGGACACGATGCGGCAGATGGAATCCCACCTCTTGATGCGGCATTACGACGGTTTTTTGAAGAAGGGACGGATTCGTGGCCGCTTCTGATTCTGAATCATGAAGCGGCGGATCATACTGCTCGGTCCGCCGGGATCGGGAAAGGGGACCATCGCCGCGCGGTTGCAGCAGGAATTCGGTTTGCGTCACGTTTCGTCGGGGCATTTGCTCCGACGCGAGGTGGAAAGTGGCTCGGCTATCGGGCAGCGAGCCAGACTGTTCCTTGTAAAGGGCGAACTGGTGCCGGACCGCACGGTGCTGAAGTTTATGGGCGAATGGATGAAGTCCGCGCCGCTTGACGGGGGTTTCCTGCTGGATGGCTTTCCGCGGACGCTGAGCCAGGCCAGGGCGCTGGACGAATGGCTTGCCGAACGCGGCGCGCCCGTCGAGGCGGTGATTCTATACGCCTGTGATCTGAAAATCATAATCGACCGGATCACCGGTCGCTGGAGTTGTCCGAAATGCGGCCGGGTGTATCATATTTATTCCGTGCCACCGAAGGTGGCCGGCCAGTGCGACGATTGCGCGGTCGGGTTGACGCAACGGGCGGACGACCGCGAAGCGGTGGTGCGCAAACGATTTGAGATCTACGCGCGCCAGACCAGGCCGCTGACCCGATATTATGAGCAACAGGGGAAATTGACTGCGATTGACGCCGCGCTATCGCCCGATGAACGGTTCGCGAAGACCGTGGCGGCTTTGAATTGAAGATCATTCTGAAATCGGAGCGGGACCTGGAAGCGATGCGGCCCGCCTGCGTGGTGGCCAGCAGGGTGCTCGACGAGGTGTCGGCATTCATCCAACCCGGCGTGACGACCCGCGAGGTGGACCATTTCGCGGCGTCGCGCATCAAACATTACGGGGCGCGCAGCGCGTTTTTGGGCTACCGGAAATATCCCTGCAACATCTGCATTTCGGTGAACGACGAAGTGGTGCATGGACTGGCCAACGACCGGCGGTTGCAGTTTGGCGACATTGTGAGTCTGGATGTCGGCGTGGTGCACAACGGGTTTGTGGGAGACACGGCCCGGACCGTGGCGGCGGGCGGCTGCAGTGTGGAAGCGCAGCGACTGATGGACGTGACGGAAAGGGCCTTGTATGAGGGAATCGCTCAAGCCGTTGCGGGCCGCTGGGTCAGCGATATTTCCCGGGCCGTGCAGATCTACGTTGAGGCCAACGGGTTCAACGTTGTGCGGGAATTTGTCGGCCACGGCGTCGGCCGCTCCGTGCATGAAGAGCCGCAAGTGCCGAATTACGTCGATTCCAGGGCCAGGGACCATCGGCTGTTGCCGGGCATGACCCTGGCCATTGAACCGATGGTGAATGCGGGCGGGCCGGCGGTAAAAATCTTGAAAGACGGCTGGACAGCGGTCACGCAAGATGGTTCACTATCCGCCCATTTTGAGCATACGGTGTTGATTACCGCGTCTGAGCCGGAAATATTAACGTGCCTCGAGAAGATGCCATCAAAATTGAAGGTACCGTAGTGGAAGTTTTGCAAGACATCCTGTTTCGGGTGGAACTCCCGAACCGGCATCGGCTTCTGGCATATACGGCGGGGAAGGCCCGCGCGAAGCGGGTCCGCTTTGCGCCCGGCGACAAAGTAACGGTGGAAATGTCGCCTTACGATCTGTCGAAGGGCCGCATTACCGCAGAGAACCAAATCATTGAGACATGAAAGTTCGCGCATCAGTCAAACGGCTTTGCGAGCACTGCAAGATCGTGCGGCGCAGAGGCGTCATTCGCGTCATTTGCACCAACGCGCGTCACAAACAACGTCAAGGTTAGGAGCAGATTATGCCACGCATTCTGGGAGTCGATATTCGCGCCGAAAAACGCATCGAAGTTGCGCTCCGCGACATCTACGGCATCGGGCCGGTCAACTCGAGGGAAATTCTGGCCAGGGCCAGCATTGATCCCGGCATCCGCGCCAAGGATTTGAGCGAGCAACAGTTGTCGCAAATCGTGCATGCCATTCAGGACGGCAAATATGTCATCGAAGGCGATCTGCGCCGTGAAATCGGTCTGGATCTGAAGCGCCTCCAGGCCATCAAGTGCTATCGTGGTATTCGCCACCTGCGGGGGCTCCCGGTCCGCGGTCAGCGCACCCAAACCAATGCCCGCACCCGCAAGGGGCCGCGCAAGACCGTCGGCGTGCAGCGCAATCCGAACGCGAAGACAGGCATCCACTAATCCGATTCCGCCCATGGCAGAAGAATCCAAGTCCGCAAAACCCGCAGCGAAAAAGGAAGTCAAATCGCCCGCCGGCGTCGCGGGGGAATCCCCCAGGACCGCTCCCGAGGCCAAACCGGCGAAAGCGCCGAAGAAAGGCTCGGGAGCAACCGAGACCGCCGAGGCCGGCAAAGCTCCCGAAGCCGGTCCCGCCGCCGCCGCGACCGCTCCTGTGGCGCCCACCGCGGCCGAGTTGCTGGCCGACGATGCCGCCGGAAAAAAAATCATCAAGGCGAAAGGCTCGAAAAACATCACCACGGGCGTCGCCAACATTCTGGCCACCTTCAACAACACGCAGGTGACCATTACCGATATGCAAGGCAATGTGCTGGGCTGGTCCAGCGCCGGTCGCGTCGGCTTCAAGGGATCGCGCAAAAGCACCGCTTTCGCGGCGCAACAGGTCGCTCAGGACGCGGCGCGCCAGGCGATGTCCCATGGCATGAAAGAAGTGGAAGTGAAAGTCAAGGGACCCGGCTCCGGCCGTGAGTCGGCCATTCGCGCGTTGCAAGCGATCGGCCTGGAAATCTCCTCCATCAAAGACGTGACGCCGGTGCCGCACAACGGCTGCCGCCCGCGCAAGAAACGCCGCGTCTAGCATCACGAATCACGCAACCCGCGTCACCAATCTATGGCCCGTTATACAGGACCCCGCACTCGCATCAGTCGCCGTTTCGGCGTGCCTATTTTTGGGCCATCGAAATACCTCGAGCGGAGAAATTACGGCCCCGGCATGCACGGACCGAAGTCCCGCCGTAAAGCCACCGATTACGCGCTGGGCCTGCACGAAAAACAGAAGTTGCGCTACTATTACGGCCTGATGGAGCGCCAGTTTCGCAACGTTTACGAACGCGCCCTCAAGCGACGCGGTGTTACGGGCGAAACCATGCTCCAAATTCTGGAGACGCGCCTCGACAACGTGGTTTACCACCTCGGTTTCGGCAACACGCGCCCGGCGGCCCGTCAAATGGTGACGCACGGCCATGTCAAAGTGAACGGGCGCAAGGTCAACGTGCCTTCCTGCGCCCTCAAGGTGAACGATGTCGTCGAGGTGAAGGATTCGAATGTCGCCCGGCAGATGGCCACGAAAGGCCTGGAGATGTCCACCAGCCGCGCCGTGCCGGATTGGCTGTCGCTCAACCGGGAGGCGTTCAAAGGCACGGTGGTCCGCATCCCCACGCGCGACGAAATCCAGCCGATCGCCAACGAGCAGGCGGTTGTCGAATTTTATTCCCGCTAAGAAATGAACACGAAGTGTCGGAGTATTGGAATGTTGGAGCATTGCCGCCGCGCAACTCCATCACTCCAATACTCCATCACTCCAAACAATTATACGGACCTGGCCGGCATGCGGGAATAACCGCCGGACAGGTCAGATTGAAATTGTTGAAAGGAAAACCATGCCAGTACGTCTAGGCCGCTTCGAAATGCCCAAACGGTTGACCAAGGAAGAGTCCACCGCCACGGATACCTTCGCCAAATTCATCGCCGAACCGTTTGAAACCGGTTACGGCCACACCATCGGCAACTCCCTTCGTCGCGTGCTCCTCTCCTCGCTGGAAGGCGCCGCCATCACCTCGATCAAAATCGACGGGGCGATGCACGAATTCACCACCATCGAGGGCGTGGTCGAGGACGTGACCGAGATCGTTTTGAATCTGAAGAAAATCAAGCTCAAGGCCCACACGCGCGAGCCGCAAACGTTGCTGCTTTCGGCGCACAAGGACGGCCCGGTGACCGCCGCCGACATCAAGCTCAACCAGAACCTGGAACTGGTGAATGGCGACCAGCTCATCTGCACGCTCGATAAAAAGAAAAAGTTCGAGATGGAGTTGGAAATCAAGGTCGGCCGCGGCTTTTGTCCCGGAGACGAAAACAAAAAGCCCGACCAGGCGATCGGCGTGATTCCGATTGATTCGCTGTTCTCGCCGGTGACGCGCGTCCGTTATGCCGTGGAGGCCGCGCGGGTCGGCCAGCGCACCGACTACGACCGTTTGATTCTGGAAATCTGGACCGACGGCCGTATTTCGCCGGACGACGCGTTGACCCAGGCCTCGGCGATTCTGCAACATCATCTCGATGTCTTCGTCGGTTATGACAAAAACGCCGTCGAATTCGAGGAAGCCGAGACCAAGCAGGACGACGAAAAGGCCAAACTCAAGAAGCTGCTGAACATGAGCGTCAACGAAATCGAGCTGAGCGTTCGCGCGGCCAACTGCCTGAACAATGCGAACATCACGACCGTGGGGCAGCTCGCGATGAAGACCGAAGCCGAGATGCTCAAATACCGCAACTTTGGCAAGAAATCACTGAACGAGATCAAAGAGAAGCTGGCCGCGCTCGGCTTGACCCTGGGCATGAACATTGACGCTTCGCTGCTCGAAGCGCCCAAGGAAGAAGCCAAACCCCTGGCGATCTGAGGCAACCTTATGCGTCATCGGAAACGAACCGCCAAGCTCGGCCGCACCGGCGAACATCGCAACGCGATGCTGGCCAACCTGGTGTGCAGTCTGATCAAACGCAAACGCGTGACGACCACGCTGGCCCGGGCCAAGGCCGCCCGCCCGGTCGCCGAAAAAATGGTCACGCTCGGCAAAACGGGCACCCTGCACGCGCGCCGGCTGGCGGCGGCGCGCCTGCGTCATCCGGCCCGCACGCTCCACCGGAGCAAGGCCGAACGCGAAGCGTGGCGCAGGAACGAAGACGTTGTGCGCATCCTGTTCGAGGATCTCGCGCCGTCGTTCAAGGAACGCAACGGCGGCTACACCCGCATTGTCAAACTCGGCCAGCGCCAGGGCGACGCCGCGCAACGGGCGATTCTGGAGTGGGTCGATTTCACCGCCCCGGCCCCGCAGGAGGCGACTGCCGAAACAGAACCCAAAGCCGCCGAAGCGACCAAGTGATCAGGGGGAGGGATGGAGTGATGGAGGGATGGAGTGATGGGAACACGAAATCGAGCACTATCCCTCCATTACTCCCTCACTCCACCACTCCATTGCTCCCTCACTCCATTGCTCCCTCACTCGCTCCCTCCGCCTGCTTCCCGTTTCGTGGCAGAAATGTCTTGGCGTCTCCAAACAATACGTGTAGGTAGAATCGCGTTCCACGACGGAATCACTGAATCAACGCGACGGTCATGAATTCTGTGCCCTCCTCCGCCTCCACCGCGTCCGGCCCTTGGTGGCGTGAGTTGAACCGCTATCACTGGTTCGTTTTCCTGCTCGCGGCGTTCGGCTGGATGTTCGATTGCTTCGACCAGCAGATCTTCACGAACTCGCGCTCCATTACGATGCAGGATCTCATGCCCCAGGCCGATTCGCTGACCCAAATCAAATACGGCACCTGGGCCACTTCCATTTTCATCCTGGGCTGGGCCACGGGCGGGCTGATCTTCGGCACCATCGGCGACAAATGGGGCCGGGCCAAAACGATGGCCGCGACGATCTTCGTTTATGCGGTCTGCACCGGCTTGAGCGGTTTCGCCAGCAGTTGGTCGATGTTCGCCCTTTTCCGGTTCCTGACGGGCGCCGGGGTCGGCGGCGAGTTCGCCGTCGGCGCGGCGCTCCTGGCGGAAGTGATGCCCGACCGCGCGCGACCGCACGCGCTCGGATCGCTGCAGGCGTTGTCGGCGATCGGGAACATCCTCGCGGCAGTTTCCCTGGGAGTCGTCGTCCCCGCTGACAAACTGGGTTGGGGCTGGCGTGGACTTTACTACCTCGGCGCGTTGCCGGCGCTGATTGCTGTTTTTGTCTTCACCCGGCTGAAGGAGCCGGAACGATGGGTCGCGGCCAAGGCCGCCGCCGCGCAGGCGCGGACCACGGAACAATTTGGGCGGATCAGCGATCTCTTCACCGACGCGCGCTGGCGGCGTCACACCCTGGTTGGACTGGGCCTCGCCATCGCCGGGCAAATCGGACTTTGGGGTGTCGGGTTCTACACACCCGAATTGATCGATTCCGCGATTCCGACCGTGGAAAAACAAACCCGGCCGAAACTGGAAGCCATTCTCGGCGCCGGTTCGGCTGCGGCTCACACCGCGGCAGTGGGCGCGCTGGACGAGAAGGAAAAACGAAAATTCGCCAGCTTTCTCTCCCGCATCTCGCTGCCGAGGGAACCGGTTGATCCGGATCAGACGCTGAACACGCCGCTGACGGCAGAGCGCAAGGAAAAGATTCGCGGCCTGCTGCTCAAGGCGATCACCGACGATGAGAAAACCCGATTGAAGTCCATCGGCGGCATCCTGCAGCAGATCGGCGCGTTTCTGGGCATCTCCTGCTTCACCGTGCTCGCGGCCCGGCGCGGGCGCCGTGTTTCTTTTCTGATCGCGTTGCTGCTGGCGTGGGCCAGTCTGATCTGGGCCTTTTCAACTTTCAACCGGCCGGCGCAGATTTGGTATCTCTGGCCCATCCTTGGCTTCTGTATTTTTGCGCCCTTTGGCGGCTACGCGATCTACTTTCCGGAACTGTTCCCGACGCGATTGCGGACCACGGGCACCAGTTTCTGTTACAACGTGGGCCGATACGTCACGGCGTTCGGCGTCTTTCTGCTCGGTCCGCTCGCCCAGGTTATGCAAGGGCTGACGGCCATGCCCGGATTCCGCGTGGCGGCCATGATCATGGCCTCGTCTTACCTGCTGGGCATCGTCGCCCTCATCTGGGCGCCCGAGACCGTCAACCAACCCCTGCCCGAGGACGAAAAAGGCCTCGCGCATTGATTTAGGAGCGCGGGCCTTCGAACTGGCAGGAGCGCAGCCGTTTCAACGTTTGCCGGTCTGGAGAGACGCCTCTTGGCTGACGTCCGCCCCACACGGTCAGGCAGTCATTCCGGATGCCGCAGGCTGAAGACCACACTTTGCAAAGTGTGAAAATCCGTCCCGCGGCGTTCCCTGGACGGTTCCGAAGTCATCTGGCGATATGCAAACACACCAACCGGTCCTCACTTCGCAGGTAGAGTCTCTTGCGCGACAGCACCGGCGCCGCCCAGCAGGGAAAATGCAGTTGCGGCACCTGCCAGCGGGACAGCTCCTCAGGCTTTTGCGGGTTGACCTTGAACAATCCCAGCAGGCCCCCTTCGCCGAGCACAATCAATCTCCCGTCCGCAAGGATGGCCGAGCCGCGGCCGTAAACGTTCGGTTGCGGTATCGAGTGCCCGCCGTGAGCCGGCCAGCTCTCATCCCGGTCCCACATCAACTTGCCGGTCTTCAACTCGACGCAGCGAAAACGCGCGTCTGGCTCGTTCCGTCCGCTGAACGCGTAGAGGTAACCCTCATGATGGATCGGCGTGTTCCAGTGAAGCTCGAGCACCGTGCTCCGCCAGACTTCGTCAAAACCGTGATTGTCCGGCTGCACCCGCAGCAGGACCGAACCGATCCGGTAATACGCCCCGGAGATGAAAATCAGATCCTCAACGATGATCGGATTCATGGCGTTGACCGATTCCTCGATCCTCGAGCGGAACCAGAAACTGCCATTGACCGTTCCGTTGTTCGGATTCAGCGAGACGAGCCCCTGACGCATCAGGCAGAAGACCTGGCGCCGGCCGCCCACCGTCGCAGCGACCGGGGTCGAGTAGCTCGCCTGTTTGTCCCAACGTTTCCACAACACTTTCGGTTCGCCCGGCCAGCCGGTCATCGCCACGCCTTGCCAGTTTTTTTCGCCGACGTTTTCCCAGACGGTCGTTCCCGTTTTGGCATCAAACGCGACCACGCCTGCGTTGGGCTGACCTCCGACCATGACCAGCAACGAATCGCCTTCCAGGATCGGCGAGCTCCCGACACCGAAAAACGCGGGCGGCACTTCCCAATCCTTTGCCGTGTCGCGTTGCCAGATCAGTTTGCCGGTCTGAAGTTCGAGACAGAGCAATTGGCCCTCCGCGCCCAGCGTGTAACAGCGATCGGCGGTGAGCAGGGGAGTGCCGCGCGGCCCGTTGTTGTAACCGTAGGGATCAACAAATTGGCTCGGATAACCGTGGCGCCAGAGCGACTTGCCGGTGCCGGCTTCGAAGCACTCGACGATTTCCTCATTGCCGATGCGATGATGCAACACCAGCCGGTCGCCGCGCACGGAAGGAGCGCCGTAGCCAGTGCCGATTTCTTTTGTCCAGGGGATCGGCACGCCGTTGGTCGGCCAGCGATCCATCAACCCGGTTTCGCCCGAAGTCCCGTTGTCGTGCGGGCCAAGAAACTGCGGCCAATCATCGCCCGTCAAATCGCCGGCGATGGCATTGAGGCCGACCCACAACGCAATGCCGAAGCCGGAAAGAGATTTCGCGCGCGCGGCAATCAGAGCGACTGCCAAAGAGAATTTCCAGCCGACGTCATGTGCGGGACCTCCCCTCACGGGGCTAAAGCCATCCTCTCCCTTCATCGGATGAAGGGAGAGGGCCGGGGGGTCCTTGCGCATTTGACAATCGGGTTCATATCGGAATTTCTTTTGGCAACAGGTCTGGAGGGACAAAGCCGGTTCTCTCACAAACATTCCGAATCGAGTTCCCACCCAGAATTGGTTGCGTTGCCAGGCGGGTCAAGGCGAAAGGCTCAGAACGCTGATCCCCTGCTTTGGCCGCAATGCCCGTCTGGAAAAGTCACTCGCAATTGAGTGATTAATCCGAAGGTGTGCGGCCGAGCGCCGTCGAACAATCTGTCTGTCCTCCAACATTGCACCAATGAGCGTGTGGCCCTCAACCTGACGTTATCGCCGCGTCGGTGTAACGCACACGCTTTAAACAGCGCCAGGAGAGGGAAAGCGCAAAGCCCACTTCCGCGAGCTTAGTTCCACACTTTGCAAAGTGTGATACTGGCCAGTGTAACAATACGCCTCGGTTATCCCACGCTCCTCACTTTGCAAAAAGATGGTCTTCTTTGCAGGGAGCGGGATTACACCGCCCGGGAAATCGGCGTTGATTGGCGCGCGCCGCCAGTTCCGCGTCGCGGATCATGAGACGGTAAATGTCCGGGATGGCCATGATGTCATCGGGGATTTCCGGCTGGTTGGTCAGCAACGCCGCGTAGCTCTGCGCCTCGTTGGGATGATAGCCGTGCATGGCGCGGATGGGGCGTTCGCCCATGTGGCTCGGCACAATCAGGACCCCTTCCTTGACCAGGAAAATCAGCTCGCCAAAATAACGGTCGGGGAAAAAGGCGCGCATTTCTTTCAGTTCCCCATCGGAGACAATGCGGCCCTGGGGCACGCGCAGCAGGCACTCGATGATCTCCCGGCGCGCCCGTTCGTTGAAGAACCAGAAGCGCGCCAGGGTGGAGTCATAGACCACGGCGTAGTCCCGGGCCATGCGCGCGTCGAGCGCCTCGATCTTCTTTTTCAAATCGAGCCATTCATCGCAGTTGGCCATGCCGTGGTCGCTGAAAACGTAGAGTCGGATTTCCTCGTAGTGGCCGCGCGCGACGCGCAGGAGTTGATCGATCCACCGCTCGTACTGCCGGAGTTTTGGCGTAATCTCCGCCGATTGATTGCCGACACGGTGCAGCAGCCCGTCCAGTTCCGGCCAGTAAATGAATGCAAAATCGATTCGCCCGGAGCGAATGTCGGCGGTCACGGCGTTCAAATTCTCCCGTTCGCTCCTGGCCGGTTCACTGACGTGATAGGGGATATCGCCGGCCCGCAGAATGTCGAAAATATTCAGCCCGCGGTTCATGCCGCCGGGTTGCAGTGGATTCTTCTTCTCCGTGAAATCGAACAGCGAAATGTACTTGAACGGCATGTTGTAGAGATCGAAGTAACCTCGAAACTTCAGGGGGACTTTGACGAACCTGCTCAGCCAGCGGCGAAACCGCCGCCGGCTTGTGATCGCCGTCGGCAGCCAGCGGAGCGGACGCAGGGATTTGAACGGTGAATGTGGCGGGTCGTAAACGAAATAACACCAGTTGCGATGCTCCTCCGGCCAGCATCCGGAGAGGATGGACGGCACGCAAGTCGAGCTGTAACCGAACACCGAGGCGAGTCGTTTGCGGTTCGGCGCGAAACGGCGGCAAAACGGATCGTTGCGGATGATCTCCCAGCCGCAGGCGTCAATGAAAATAAAGAGCGGCAGAATGGCTTTCATGGACACTCATCAGACGGCGGTCCCGCGCGCCGGCCTCGGGACAGCCGGCGCCGGATTTCCTGGCGAAGCAGCGTGGGACTGAAAGGCTTGGTCAGGATCAGGTCCGCGCCCGAAACCTCGGCCTCCCGGCGCATCGACTCGTGCGCACTGGACGTCAACACGATGGCCGGTATCCAGCGCGTGGCCTCTTCCTTTTTGAGCCTGCGGAGTGCCGTCAAGCCGTCCATGTTCGGCATCACGACGTCCAGGATCAGGAGGTCGGGCGATTCGCGCAACGCCGTTTCGATCACTTCGTGTCCGTCGCGCGCCTGGAACACCTGGTAGCCGTCCTGTTCCAATTCGTGTTGCACAAGCCGCAGCATGTGCAACTGATCGTCCGCCACGAGAATTTTCGGCGTCATAAAACCAGTCTTCTCTTCAGTCCCGGGTTGGCGCGGCATGGTCCTGTTTCGTTTCCTCCCGTTTCACCACCTGCAACACGCGATACAGGCGGGTCAACTCCAGCATCTGCTGCACCGCCGGCGCCGGATTGAGCAGATGAATCACCCCGCCGCGCCGGTCAACCAGCTTCCGCAGCGCGACGAGTGTCCCCAGGCCGCAACTGTCGAGTGAAACGGTGTCGGAAAGGTCAAGTTCGATCTGCCTGACCGCGTCGGTGAAGGCTTCCTTGACCGCGTCGTGAAAAACGGTCGCACTGGTTGTATCGAGTTCCTTGATCCCGAACACCCGCAGCGTGTCTCCCGCGAGCTCAATCTTCATAGTCGATTATCAAACGGAGTTCCTTTGACCGGCCACCCGCCGGGAAAGCGTTCGTTGTTCCCGCGCGTGGGTTCCAAAGGCGACAGCAAGAAGGCGTCAGGCACGTGCGTGCAGGAACCGCTCTGCCAGTCAATCAGTGTGCTGCCCCGGGCCAGAGAATGCTTCACCTCCGTCAATTCGCCCACGTAGGTCTCGGGTCCCACGATGCTGCGGGCAATCTCCGCGTCAGCGGCCACGACCGCGCCATCCTCCACGATCGCGTTCGGCCCGACAATCGCCCGGGGCCCGATGGACACATCTTTCCCGATCCAGCACGGCGCCCGCAACTGGGCGTCGGGAGCCACGCGGCTGTGCAATCCCATCCAGATGCCTGGATTCAAATTTCGCCAGCCGACCCGGTCCGGCGCCGACGCCGCCTTCGGCAGCCAATTCATCAGCGCCGCGAACCAATCGGCGTAACTGCCAAACAGCGGATGCTCTCGCGCGCCGGGCAGAAAATCCATCACCGTCACTTCATCCGACGCGCCGCACCAGCCCTCTTCGGCACGATATTTCGCGCGCGCTTCGGCGGATGACAACTCGCGATCTTCGGCGATCACGTCCACTTTCAGCTCCCACCGCACGCCGTCGCCCAGCCAGGCGCGGATTTGTTCCGGCCGGTCGGGCGCCACGAGATAAACGTGTCGCACGCCGCGGTCCACCAGATGGTCCAGCCAGTATTCCAACAACGTTTTGCCGAGAATGAACATCAACCCGAGCGGCGCGCTTTGCGCCAGCGCGCACACCGCCGGTCGTTCTCCCGGACAAATCAGGACCGCCAATCCTTTCGCGTTGTGCGTTTTTCGGCCGGCAATCTCGCCGCTCCGGCCTTCTCGCGGGGCGAGAGGGGACACCCTTTGGCCACACGTCAGGATTGCCGACCCCGCCGCCTTGGCACCGCCGGACAATCGTTCTTTCTTCACCATGAAAGCGGACGCACTCTTGCCCTTGCCCCCACTCGAAGTCGGGCAGAGCGTGCCCGAAGGGCGGGAGAGGGGGTGCTCAGACCCACGACCCGTGTGCTGGTCCGAAGGGTACACGGGATGTTCCATCAACCTGCCCGACGTTGACCCTTCCCCGGAGAGGAACTGGCTCGCCGCGATCGAGTGTTGCGCTCCGACTTTAGTGGGCCGCGTGCAGGTTCCGAAATTTGATCCTGGCAAGAAGCGCTGCGCGATCTCCTCAGGAACGGGCGTGAGAAGACCGCGCTCGCGCGCATCGCAGATGCCGCCCGGCAGGGAACGCGACTCCGTTTTCATTTCAATAGGCCCCCCTGCCGGACAGAACGACCGGAATGGTTTTCAACAGAATTGTGACATCGCCCCAGAATGTCTGGCTCTCGATATATTGGACGTCGAGTTGCACCTGGCCGGAGAAATCGATTTCGGCGCGTCCGCCGACCTGCCACAAACCCGTGATCCCGGGCGTCGCCATCAACCGTCGCCGTTCGGCCGCCGAATACTTCTCCACTTCGCGCGGCACCGGCGGTCGGGGCCCGACGAGCGACATGTCGCCCCACAACACGTTGATGAACTGGGGCAATTCATCGAGCGACAGCCGGCGCAGCCATTTGCCGATCCGGGTGATGCGGGGGTCCTTCTTCATCTTGAACGTCACGCCGTCGCGGTGCTCATTATGCGCCAGCAGTTCCTGCAGCCGCCGCTCCGCATCCACATACATGGAACGGAATTTGAACATTTTGAAATGCCGCCCCCACTTGCCGACGCGCGTCTGCGCAAAGAACACCGGGCCGCCGTCGTCCAGTTTGATCAAGAGCGCGATTACCAGAAACAGCGGACCCAACAGCAGCAGGAGAAGCAAACTCACGGCCGCATCAAAGGCGCGCTTGATCCGCCGTGTTCCGCCCGTCAGACGGCGCCAGGCGACGCGCTTGAGCCGGGCGTAGCCATTGAGCCGCCACCGTTCGAGCGGGGACCGCAGGGCGAGAAAACGCTCCGCCAACAGAGTATCCAATGGTGTGGTGTTCATAAATCTTCCTGCGGGTCTTTCAGCGCCTGCAACAGGCCAGTCAGTTGGCGGACGCGATCCGGGTCCGTCGGGCTTTCCAGCACGACGTGCGCCCAGCGCGCCTGCGGGGCGACATACCGTTCGTGCATCGGCGCCACCGTCCGCCAGAATTGTTTCCGCACGGAGTCCCGGCTGCGCCCCCGCTCGGCGGCATCGCGCGCCAGGCGCCGGGCGAGCCGCATCCGCGCCGGGCAATCGATAAAAACGCGCAACGCGAAGAGTGACCGCACCGAAGGGCGCAACCACAACCAGAGACCTTCGACCACATTCAAAGGTTTGGGGCGATACGTGTCCCGCCGCGGCAGGCGGGTGTGGGTCGCGAAATCGTAGCGCGGCATGCGGAAGGAACGCCCGGCGCGGCACGCTTTCAAACTTTTCTCCAGGAGCGGCCAGTCAATGGCGCGCGGATGATCGTAATTGACGTTGCGGCGCCGCCCGGGAGACAGGTGCGAGCGGTCGAGATAGAAGTCATCCAGTGACAGCCGGCCCACTGCATTGCCGACGGTCTTCTGCAGGCGGGAGGCGAGCCAGGTCTTCCCCGCGCCGCTGCCGCCCACAACCCCCACCAGACAAGTGGTTGTTCCAGGTTTCATACCGTTACTCCCCGCGGCGCCTCGGCGACGACCCGCGCGAACAGAACTTCCAGGCCGGTGATGTAGCTGGAGAAATCGTAATGTTCCGAGACCAATTCCCGTCCGCGTTCACCCATTTGCCGGGCCAGCGTTTTGTTGCGCAGCAATTCCTCCACGCGGGCGGCATAGGCGGCCCGGTCCATCCACGGCACCAGGCAACCGTTGTACCCGTCGATCAACCACTCCCTGATGCCGCCCGCGTCAAACGCGACCACCGGCAGTCCGCAGCGCATCGCCTCGATGCCCGCCATCCCGAACGGTTCCGGCCAGACCGAACTCATGACCACGACGCTGCACTCCCGATAGTGCTCCTTCAATAGGTCCGCCGGGACGTATCCCTTGAATTGCACGCGGTCGGCCAGGCCCAGTTTGCGGCTCAACCGTTCGCAGAAAGGCCGGTGGCTGCCGTCGCCCAGGATCACAGCGGAAAAGGGAACGCGAACGCGGGCCAACGCCTCCAACAAAACGTCCACCCCTTTGCCGCGGACGACCTGCCCGCTGTACACGATGACGTTCCGGTCACTGAACGAACTGCGGAACGCCGGTTCGCCGGCGGGCGGCACCGGCACGTGCAATTCGATTTTCTCCGCAGCGAATCCATTGCGAATCAATTCGGCCCGCAGGTAGCGGGAATTAACGATGAGCCGATGAAATCGACGGTTGAGTTCGAGCTCGTTTTTCTTCGCCGTGTAACTGACCCATTTCAGAGGGAGAATACCGTCTCGCTGGCGGACGATGAACGCGCCGCAGGCAAAAACGCAGAAAGGCGACAGGGCCCGCGTGCAGATCCGGCGCGTGAAAGGGAAATATTTGTAGCTGCGCATGCAGCAGAGGTCGTGATCGTGCACCATCCGCACCAGGGGCAGCCCGGCGACAGCGAGCGCTTCGAGCGCTTCCAGATCGGCCAGTTTGTGCACGTAGGCGAGGTCCGGATCGAAACTCTCCAGCGCGGCCTTGATCACGCAAGAGCTTTTTGGTGGAGCCAGCGGAAAGCGATCTGCAAAAGTTTCCTCCCAGGCGGATTCTCTTCTGCCCGTGCCGGGCCCGTGAAGGATGCCGACGATATGTCCGCGGCGCTTCAGCTCCCCGGCTGTTGCCAACACGTTGGCTTCGGCCCCGGCCCAGGACCCAAAACGGTCGTGCACAAATAGCATCCTCATATTCGCCGGCAATTCGTTCTGACGTGTGGTTGTTTCTTCAACCGCCTGCGATCCTCTCCCCTCGGTCCGCGCACCGGAGCCGAAGTCCTCGCAGATTCGAACTATCGTCAAAATGTCACAAAGCACGGGGGTTATGAAAGTGGGTGTAATCCTAGAACCGGGATGGGGGAGATACCCCAATCGACCGGACCTGTTTGGCCGCGCGGCGAACGACAAGCGAAGCGTTGAAGCGCCGAAAGCCCTGAACCGATATTGCGCGGTACAAAATATGTTATAGCTATAACAAAAATTGTAACGGTGGCCGCCGGTCGAGCAACGTGTCAAGGTCTGGGCTCAGGGTTACTCGACCAACTGATTCTTGATCGCGTAATGGGTGAGTTCGGCGTTGCTCGCCATGCCCATTTTTTCCAGAATGCGCATGCGATAGGTGCTGACGGTTTTTACGCTTAAGGAGAGTTCGCGGGCGATCTGACTCACGGTCTTGCCCGACGCGATCATACGCAACACCACGAACTCGCGGTCCGACAGTCGCTCGTGAGGCGGATTGGGCGTGTCAATGGCCAGATAGGACGCCATTTTTTCCGCCAGCGCCGCGCTGACGTAGCGTCCGCCTGTCAGCACTTTTTTGATTGCGCCCACCAATTCCTCCGGCGCGCTTTCTTTGGTCATGTAGCCCGCCGCGCCGGATTTGAGCACCCGCACCGCAAACTGGTCCTCCGGGTGCATGCTCAGCACGAGCACCGGCAATCTGGGTTTGGCCTCTTTGATCTCCTTCAAGGCCTCGAGTCCGCTTCGGCCCGGCATGGTGATGTCGAGCACGACCGCGTCCCAGTTTTCCTTGCGGACGCGCTCGAGCGCTTCGCGGGCATTGCCGACTTCCCCGAAGGCGGCTTTCTTGAATTCATCGGCCAGAATCTGTTTCAACCCCCGGCGCACGACGGCGTGGTCGTCTGCAATCAGGATTCGCATGGTCAGTGGCCTGCCGTTTCTCCCGGCCGAAAGAGCGGAATGCGCAAGCCCACGGTGGTGCCTTTGCCGCGGCGGCCGACAATAGTGACCTCGCCGTCGAGCATCACGGCGCGTTCGCGCATGCCGAGCAAACCGAGCGATTTTGCGCCCGAAAGGTCGCGCGCGGTCACGCCTATTCCGTCGTCCTGCACTTCCAGGACGAGTTTGCCACGGCTGGCTTCGAGTTTGATGTTGACGCGCGTGGCGTTGGCGTGCCGGGCGACGTTGGTCAGTGTTTCCTGAAAGATGCGAAACACCGCGGTGGCCCGGTCCTGGCTGAACCGAATGTCCTTCAAATTGGAAACGAATTCGCACTTGATGCCGGTCCGCTTTTCAAAGTCGTGCATCTGCCATTCGATGGCCGCTTCCAGACCGAGATCGTCCAGCACACCCGGTCGCAGTTCGGTGGCGATTTTGCGGACGGCGCTGATGATATCGTCCACCACTTCGGGCATGTGCCGGGTCTTTTGCCGCGCGGCGCGCAGCGAGGGCAAATGACCGGCTTCGACAAATTTTTTGTCCAGCCAGGCGAGGTCCATTTTCAAACCGGTCAGCGCCTGGCCGAGTTCGTCGTGCACTTCGCGAGCGATGCGGGTCCGTTCCTCCTCTCGTACCGATTGCAAGTACGCCGCCAGCGCGCGCAACTGTTCGCGTGAATCTTTCAATTCTTTTTCGGCCTGCTTCAGCCCGGTGATGTCACGCGTCACCTGTGCGAAGCCGAGCAGACGTCCCTGGTCGTCGCGCAGGGCGGTGATGATGACGTTCGCCTGGAAACGGGAGCCGTCCTTGCGCACCCGCCAGCCTTCGTCCTCCGCTCGGCCTTGGAGCTTGGCCAACTCGAGGTTTTGCTCGGGCTTGCCCCGTCGGTTATCCGGTGCGGTGGAGAAGCGGGCCAGAGGCGCGCCGAGGATTTCTTGCGATCGATAGCCGAGCATCCGCTCGGCCCCGGCATTCCAACTGGTCACCCGTCCGGCGGGGTCGAGCATGAAAATCGCGTAGTCCTGCACGCCTTCCACGAGCAAACGGAACCTCTCCTCACTCTCCTGTAATGCCTGCTGAGCGCGCTGGCGTTCGCTGATATCGCGGAACGTCAGCACGACTCCGGTGATATTGCCGGCATTGTCGCGTATGGGCGCGGCGCTGTCATCAATGGGCGTCTCAGGGCCGTTGCGCGAGACCAGGACAGCGCGGTTGGCCGGACCCGCCACGATGCCTTCCAGCAGTGCCTGGGGCACCAGGCTGTCGAGCTTCTCGCGCGTCTCGGAATTCAGGATGCGATACACTTCAGTCACCGGCCGGCCCGCGGCTTCGGCGGCTTTCCAGCCGGTCAGTTTTTCAGCCATCGGGTTCATGAAGGTGATCAGCCCCTGAGTGTCGGTCACCATCACGGCGTCGCCGATGCTGTTGACGGTCGTGGCGAACCAGCGTTCAATGCGCCGGAGCCGACGATCCATTTTGTGTTTGTAGAGGGCGATCTCAATAGTTGAGTAGAGGCGTTTTTCCTCGATTGGCTTGAGCAGATAGCCGAGTGGCTCGGTTGCTTTCGCGCGCGCCAGCGTCGCGTCGTCCGCTTCGCCCGTGAGATAAATCACCGGCAAGTTGAAGCGCTCGCGGAGGACCCGCGCGGTTTCAATGCCGTCCATGGCTCCCTTGAGCCGAATGTCCATGAGCACGACGTCCGGTTGCGCCGCCGCGGCCCCGGCCAGCGCTTCTTCTCCGGAGTGAGCGACGGCGGACACCTCGTAACCGAAGCTCTGCAAGCGCTCCTGAATGTCTTCCAGAAGGAGGCTTTCGTCCTCCACCACAAGGATGCGTGCCTTGTCCATACCCGGCGCTTGTTGGCTGCAGTGTGTGCGCGGGAAAAGCCACACCGGCGCGATCATTTTTTCTGGCCTTCGCTGGTCCGATGGATCGGGATGCGCACGCCCACCGTCGTGCCCTTTCCTTGCCGACCGATGATGTTGACTTCTCCATCGAGCATGGTGGCCCGTTCCCTCATGCCGAGCAGTCCCAGGGACCTGGTGCCCGACAGTTCACGACCGCTCATA
Source organism: Haliangiales bacterium (assembly GCA_035637175.1). Lineage (GTDB taxonomy): Bacteria > Verrucomicrobiota > Verrucomicrobiia > Limisphaerales > AV2 > AV2. The sequence goes on from DASPXS010000164.1 coordinate 28,494, forward strand.
CCGCGCCCGTTGTCATGCACTTCGAGGATAAGTTTCTGGCCTTCCTCCCTCAAGTGAATCTCCACCTGGGTCGCCTCGGCGTGCCGGACGATGTTGGTCAGGGTCTCCTGAAAGATGCGGAAGACCGCGGTCGCCCGATCCGGGTCGAGATCAAGGTCCTTCAAGGTGCAGGTGAACCGGCAGTGGATGCCCGTCCGCTTTTCAAACTCATGGATTTGCCATTCAATCGCCGCCTCCAAACCGAAATCATCCAACACCGGCGGGCGGAGTTCGGTGGCAATTTTGCGTACGGCGGCGATGATGCCGTCCACCCGTTCGGGCAACTCCTTGAGCTTCTCCTCGAACTGCCGGAGTTCCTGGGCGTCGCCGACCTCGGCCCGTCGTTTGTTGAGCCAGGCGAGGTCCATCTTCAAACCGGTGAGCGCCTGGCCCAATTCGTCGTGCACTTCGCGGGAGATGCGGGTGCGTTCCTCCTCGCGCACCGACTGCAAGTAGCCGGCCAAGGCGCGCAACTGCTCCCGCGAATCGCGCAATTGCTTCTCCGCACGTTTGCGGTCGGTAATGTCGCGGATAAAACCGGTAAAAAGTGGCGGACCGTCGAGATTAACTTTGTTGATGGTCAATTCAACCGGAAACTCTTTGTCCTGGGCGCGCAGGGCGGTCAGCTCGACGCGTTTGCCCAACATCACGCTGTGACCGGTGGCGAGGTAGTGTTCCAGACCGCGGCGGTGTTTTTCGCGCAAGGAATGCGGGATAATCAATCCGGCGAGTTCTTTGCCAAGAACGTCGTCGCGACGGCGGCCGAAAATCCTTTCAGCGGCGGGGTTGAATTCGATAATGCACCCCCCTTCGTTGATGGTGATTACGGCGTCGGGGGCCGAGTCCAGGATGGCGCCTTTGCGCGCCTCGCTTTCCCGAAACGATTGCTCGGCCTCTTTACGCGAGGTGATGTCTTCCAGGCTCCCCTCATAACAGGCCACTTGCTCGAGATCATGGCGGATGACGCGCGCATTGACCTCCGCCCAGATGAGTTTTCCGTCGCGGCGATAAAATCGGGTCTCAAAAAACCGGATGATCTCCGACCCTTTGAGCGCGTTCAGCAGCGCGTGCCGCTCGGTCGAGTCGGCAAAAAAATTCATTGCGTTTACCGCCAGCAGTGCCTGGCGGTCGGGAAATCCCAGCATTTCGATCAGGGCGGGATTTGCGTCAATAATTCTCCCGTCGCGAGCGACCCGGAAAAGGCCGACGGGAACGTCGTCACAGAGGCTCTGATAACGGGTTTCCGCCTGTCGCAGGGCGCGGCGTTGCTTGAGCCGCTCCAGCGCCATGTGCACCGCCGAAGCCAGACGTGCGTAGTGTTTGGGCGATTTGAGGACGTAATCGTCCAGGCCGGCTTTCATTGCTTGCACGGCGACTTCCTCGTTTCCGCTGCCGGTGAACATGATCACCGGGCAGTCCGGCCAGCGCACCTTCACCGCGAGCAACACCGTAATGCCGTCGGTCCAGAGCAACTGATAGTCGGTCACGACCATGTCCCAGCGAGTGGATTCGATAGCCTGCGAAAGTTCTTTGGCGCTGGTGACCTGTTGGAATTGGCAGTTGGGAAATTCCCGGCCGATCTCCCGACGGGCCAGCGCGCGGTCGTCGGGATTGTCGTCCACGAGCAGGATGTTCAATGAGTCTTCCACGGCTTATGCGGCCTGGGGTTTGAAGCCAAAGGCCGTTCGGTCAGCGTCTGTCCCGATCTGGAGGTCGGGATTCTCATTTAACGCCAGCCAGTAACGGGCCAACCACTTGAGGACGTCAACCAATGCCTTGAAATCCCCGGGCTTGATCAGGTAGGAATTCGCGCCCAAATCATACGCCCGGTTGATGTCCGCCGTCAGATTGGAGGAGGTCAGTACCACGACGACCAGCCGGCGCAGGCCCGGTTGCTGCCGCAGCCATCCGAGGACTTCAAAGCCGTTTTTGCGCGGCATTTTAAGGTCGAGCAGCATCAACGTTGGCGCCGGATAACGGGCAGTGTCGGTGAAATCACCCTGATGGTTCAGGTAATCGATCGCCTCCTGGCCATCGCGCGCCACGCGCAACGGAATGGTCAGATTTGCTCTTTGAAGAGCCCGCTCGATCAGGAAGACTTCGTTTGGGTCATCTTCCACCACCAGTATGGCAGGGTCCGATTCGTTCATAGGTTCTTTCCGTCGCGACCAGGCGGCCTGGGAGTCAGAACCGGGCGCAGACTGCGGCCTGCGAGCCGCGCGCCATCTGCATTTCACGGACCGCTTCCTCTCCCGCCTGCATCGTGAACAAACTTGTATTCGCGCGGCCACCGATCAGATGCGTCGTTACTGAAAATACACGTTTGGTCCCTGTCCATGTCAGTGGGTGAAGACCTGAAATTGTCCGGGGCGAACACCTCCTTTCACCGTTGCAGTGGAAGGATTGCCCGACGTGATTCCCGGCGCGATCCCACCCTTGAAAGCGTGCCGTGCCGGTGCCAAAGTATGAAGTTGCCCGTGAGAGATCTTTTATGCGCAAGCAAGTGCAATCCAGTTTTCAAGGTCAAAATTTTGCCCTTGCGGATATGGGGTAAAACCCTACCTTCAATATTCGCCGGTCACCCTATTCCAAAAGCCTGGTGCGACCTGTTAAACTTGCAAAAAATGGAAACAAAACTGTCGAGCAAAAAGGAGGTGCCATGAAGCCGGCTGCCAGACGCAGAGAAAACAACAAATTCCAAATGACGGACGCGCACCCGCCGGAAACCAGCGCTGCGTTGCTGCGCGAGTTGGTGGCGCACTTGCGCCAGAACCGCACGCAGCTTCGCGAGGAATGGGCTCGCCGGATCACCGACGCCGAGCTGCTGACGGCAATGAGCAAGGAGGAAATCTTCTCCGAAGCCACTTCCGTGTATGACAACTACGTGGAAGTGCTCGAAACCGGCAGCGTGGAAGCGCTCCAGGCCTACGCGCGCAATCTGTCCGAACGCATCATTCCGCGCGGCGTTGAAACGCACGAAGTGCTCGGCATCGTGCTCCTGCTGCGTGACGTGCTGGCCCGCTCGCTGTTCAAGAAATATCAAACCGATTTTGAGCTGCTCAACCGCGTGCTCGACGCCTACGAGCCGGCATCCAACCGGATTGCCAACACCGTGGGTGTCAGCTTCGTGCAAGAGCGCGAGCGCGTCATCCGGCAGCAACAGGAGGCCATTCGCGAACTTTCCACGCCGGTGCTCCAGGTGCGCGAGCGGTTGCTGATTCTGCCGATCATCGGCGTCATTGACGCCCAGCGCGCGCGGCAGTTGACCGAACAACTCCTGCGCGGCATCCGCCAGAACCGCGCCAAGGTAGTCGTCATTGACATCACCGGCGTGCCCACCATTGACTCGACCGTGGCCAACCACCTGGTGCAAACCGTGGAAGCATCGCGCCTGATGGGCGCCAGCGTGATCATCACCGGACTGTCGTCCGAGATCGCCCAGACCCTCGTTACCATCGGCGTCGATTTGAGCAAGATGAACGCCGTCGGCGACCTGCAGGGCGGCATCGAGGAGGCCGAGCGCCTGCTGGGCTACAACGTCATCATGACGGGCGAACTGACACCGGGCGAACAACCCGCCTGAAAGACAACATTCTGTGCATGTTCCAATCCTCAAACAAGGCGACTTCCTGATTGCCACCATTCAGTCAGTGCTTTCAGACGCCGATTTGTTGCAACTGCGGGATGACCTCGCGGACCGTGTGGGCCAGTATCGATCCCGCGGTGTCATCATTGATGTCACCGTCCTGGACGTCATCGATTCATTTGCCACTCGCACATTGCGCGGGGTTGCGCACATGCTCAAACTGCGCGGGGCAGAAACTGTCATCGTCGGCATCCAGCCCGACGTTGCCTTTGCGATGGTCCAACTGGGCCTGACGCTGGAGGGGGTCGGCACAGCGCTGGATTTGGAAGAAGGACTGTCCTTTCTGAACGCCAAAACCAAACGCGGCGGCGCAAGGCGAGCGTTGCCGTCTTCATTCCCAAAGTTAAAGACGCCTTTCGATGCGCAAAACAAGCGCGGCAGCGACAGCCGTAAATGAGCGCCCTCAACGAGGAATTTTGCGTGCTGATCAAGTCGGCCGCGGACATCGTCGTTGCCCGTCAAAAAGGCCGGGCCTTGGCGATCCAGTTGGGGTTTGCCGGGAGTGACCCGACCGTGATTGCGGCCGCCATTTCCGAAGTGGCCCGCAACATCGTCAATCACGCCAAGCATGGCGAGATCGTCCTTTCGGGAACGCATGACGGCAGCAAATACGGCATCCAGATCGTTGCCCGCGACGAAGGGCCGGGCATTGCCGACATCGAGCGGGCCATGCAGTACGGGTACTCCAGCGAAAAAGGGATGGGCGTCGGTCTGCCCGGCGCCAAATGGCTGATGGACGAGTTTGACATTCAATCACAGCCGGGCAAGGGGACCAGGGTGACCATGCGCAAATGGGTCCGTTGACATGAGCACAACCCTGTTTTATCGCAAACCGTTCATTGATTGGGGCGTCGCCGATCAGGCGCTCCCCGGCCAGACAGTCTCCGGCGACCTGTACCTGGTAAAAGTGTTCGACCACGGCGCGTTGGCCGCGGTGGTGGACGGCCTCGGACACGGCGATGGGGCAACCGCCGCCGCCCAAACCGCCGTCGCCGTGTTGGCGGAAAACGCTGATCAATCGGTCATCACTCTGGTCAAACGCTGCCACCGGGCCTTGCGCGACACGCGTGGCGCAGTGATGACACTGGCATCCTTTAACATGCACGAGGGAACGCTCACCTGGCTTTGCGTGGGCAACGTCGAGGGCCTGCTGCTGCGCGCCGATCCCAAAACCGTCCCCGCCTCCGAAGGCGCGCTGCTGCGCGGCGGCGTGGTCGGCTACCAACTCCCGCCCCTGCACGCCAGTGTCGTCGCCATCGCTCCCAACGACCTGCTGATCCTGGCCAGCGACGGCATCCGCGGGGATTTTGGCCGGGGCCTGACGGCCTCGGATTCCCCGCAACAAATCGCCGAGCGCATCATGGACCAGTATTTCAAAGGAAATGACGATGCGCTGGTGTTGGTCGTTCGCTTTCTCGGAATGCGTCATGAATAAATCGTTACAGGAGCTTTCGGAGCTTTACACCGCCGGCTTGCAGAATTATCTGGCGAGCGAAGGCGAGGAGGCGTTGCACCTGGCCTACGAGCTGGGGCGCAAAGCGATCGCCGAAGGCCTGGGCATTCTGGATGTGGCCAAAATCCACCAGGAGGCGTCGGTCGCCGCGCCGCTGCCCGCGCTGGCGCCGGAGCGAATCCAGCGGCAGGTGCAGGAGGTGGGAACTTTTCTCATGGAAGTCCTCTCGCCATTCGAGGCGCATCACCGCGGTTTCCGCGAAGCCAACACCCGTTTGGGCGAGCTGAATGAGAAGCTGGAAAGGCGGGCCGCCGAATTGGCCGCCACCAACCGCGAGCTCAGCCACGAGATCACCCGGCGCAAGGCGTCCGAGGAGATGTGGAAGCGCTACGAATCGATCGTCAATACTTCGCGCGAATTCCTGACGCTCATCGCCGCCAGCTATCGCTATGAGGCCGCCAACGACGCCTATTGCCGGGCGCACGGCAAGAGCCGGGGGGAGATTCTCGGCTCCACGGTGGAGAACCTTTGGGGTGAGGCGGCCTTCCGAACGATCATTCGGGCCCATCTCGACCGATGCTTCGCCGGCGAGGAAGTGCATTACCAGGCCTGGTTCGAGATGCGGGCGCTGGGCCGGCGGTATTTCGATGTCAGCTATTATCCCTATCACCAAAAAGGCCAGGTGACCCACGCGATCGTTGTGACGCGCGACGTGACCGACCGGTGGGAGGCCGAGCAGGCGCTGCGCGAAAGCGAAGAACAGTTTCGCACGTTGATGCAGTCCGCCATTGACGCCATCATTCTCGCGGACAGCGCCGGCAATATCATCGCCTGCAACGAGGCCGCGCGCACGATGTTCGAACGGACGAATGATGAGATCGTCGGCCAGCCCATCAGCGGGTTGATGCCGGAGCGCTACCGGGAGGGTCACGAAACGGGTATCCAGCGTGTGGGCCACGGGACGGAGTCGCATTTGATCGGCAAGACCGTCGAGTTGCGCGGCCTGAGAAAAAGCGGCGCGGAATTTCCGCTCGAACTCTCCCTGGCCATGTGGGAGACGGACAAAGGGCGATTTTTTTGCGGTATCATCCGCGACATCACGGAACGCAAGCGTGCGGAGGAGGAAATCCGCCTGCTGCAAACCATCGCCCTCTCCGCCAGCGAGGCGGAAGATTTGCATGCGGCTTTGCGCTCGGTGTTGACCAAGGTTTGCCAGGCCACCGGCTGGGCGCTGGGACAGGCCTGGATTCCGCGGCCCGACGGGAGCTGCCTGGAGTGCAGTCCGGCCTTGCACGCCACCGCGCCCTCCAGGGTGAGAGAGTTTCGCCGCGAGAACGAGGACGGAACGTTCCCACCCGGCGAGGGACTTCCGGGCTGTGCCTGGTTGAGCAGACAGCCGGCCTGGAGCTCGGACGTGACGCTGGAGCCGAATTTCCCGTTCGCCCGCTCCGCGCAGAAAGGCGGATTAAAGGCGGGCATGGCCATTCCGGTGCTCGCCGCGGACCAGGTCGTGGCGGTGATCGAATTTTTCGGGCGCGAATCACGCCAGGAAGACCAGCGGCTCATCAAACTGGTTTCCGCCGTGGCGAACCAGGTTGGCATGGTGATTCAGCGCAAGCGCATCCAGGAACAGTTCGACCGCTTTTTTACGCTGTCGGTGGACTTGCTCTGCGTGGCGGGCTTCGACGGTTACCTGAAGCGCGTCAACCCGGCATGGGAAAGCATCGTCGGTTACACCACGGAAGAACTGCTTTCCGGGCGTTACCTTGATTTAATCCACCCGGACGACCGCGAAGGTGTGGTGGGGGAAATTGAAAAATTGAGAGCCGGCTCGACCGTGGTGTCCTATGAGCTGCGGGGCCGCAGCAAAGACGGCACCTACCTGTGGACGCAATGGGCCGCCACGCCGGCGCCGAGCGAGCAGGTCTTTTACGCGATCGGCCGCGACATTACCGAGCGCAAACGGGCCGAGGAAGCGCTCCGCAAAAGCGAGGAGCATTACCGCGAACTGTTCAACGAGGCCATGGCGATGCAGGAAAAGCTGCGCGAACTCTCCAGCAAAGTCTTGCACGCCCAGGAAGAAGAGCGCAAGCGCATCAGCCGCGAGCTGCACGACGAGGTGGGCCAGGCGCTCGCGGCCATCAGCGTGAACCTGCAGTTGCTCAAACAGAAGGCGGCCAAAGTCGGCGATGGCCTGGATGCCACCATCGCGGAAACGCAGAGTCTGCTGGAGCAGACGATGTATAACGTGCACCGCTTTTCGTATGAGTTGCGGCCGGCCATGCTCGATGATCTGGGGCTGATCGTGGCGTTGCGGTGGCACATCCGGGCGTTTGCGAAACGGACCGGTATCCGGCTTAATTTCCGCGCCGACGCCGCGGTGGAGCAACTGGCCGGCGAGCCGAAAACGGTGATCTATCGCGTCGTCCAGGAGAGCCTCACCAACGTTTACAAATATGCCGAAGCCAGTCGGGTTCAGGTCGTCATACGCGAAGCAAACGACCGGATTCGGTTGACGGTGAAGGATAACGGCAAAGGATTTCAACCGGATCAGTTGGAAATGAGTTCGAAGGACAAGAGCGGCCTCGGCCTCATGGGCATGCAAGAGCGACTCCGGTTGGTCAACGGACAGTTTGCCGTAACGTCGGCGCCCGGCAAGGGAACGACGATCGTGGCGCTGATTCCGTTGAAGCCGGGAAAACGACAGACTCCGCTCAACCAAAAAAAACCGGGAGCTGACCTATGCAAAAAATAACTGTGCTATTGGCGGATGATCACACGGTGGTCCGGCAAGGCCTGCGCGCCTTGTTGGAAGCCGAGGAGGATATGAACATTGTCGGCGAGGCCGAAAACGGGCGGCAGGCGGTCCAGATGGCCAAACGCCTGCAACCCGACGTGGTGGTCATGGACATCGCGATGCCCTCGCTCAACGGGCTGGAGGCCACCCGGCAAGTCACCCGGGAGAGCCCCAAATCCAGAGTGCTCATCCTTTCGTCCTACAGCGACGACGAGTATGTGCAGCAATTAACCGACGCGGGCGCTTCCGGTTATCTGGTCAAACAGACCGCCGCCCAGGACCTGGTGGCCGCCATCCGCGAGGCGAAAAAGGGCAATGCCTTTTTCAGCCCGGCCATTTCCAAACGGCTGCTGGAACACTACCGCGCTTCCCTGGGCAAGCCGCCCGGCGCGAGGAAAAGTCCCAAACTCACCCCGCGCGAGTTGGAGGTGCTCCAGTTGATCGCCGAAGGCTACGCCAACAAGCAAATCGCCGGCGAATTGTTCATCAGTATCAAAACCGTGGAGAAACACCGCCAACAGCTCATGCATAAACTGGACATCCACGACGTGGCCGGCCTCACTCGCTACGCCATTGCCAAAGGGATCATCGAAACATCCAAGGGCGGCCTCAACATCCAACAGCCGGCGCTCTGAGTCCGCTCAACTCACTACAATGGAATAAACTCGCCGGGAATTTTGGCCGGCGCTTTCGTCCGTCCAGGAGGTGGTCGCGCCCTCAGCCGCCACCGGGCCGCTCAGGTCCGACCAATAGGGGTCCTCGGGATTGTCCTTGCAGGCGATCAGGTAGGTTTTGCCCGGCACACTCGTCCAGGTAATCGCAACGCTGCCGGTCGGGCCGCGGCTCAACGAAACGATTTTGAGCGCCGAGTTCGCCGCCTGCGGGTCCGTTCCCGCCACCGATTCATCCGCGTCGCTCATCCCGTCGCCGTCGCTGTCCGGCCCGATGCCCGAATGCGGGGGGAGTTCATTGTCGTCGATGGTGAGAGTGGCGCGGTCGGGCGATCCGACGTTGTAGGCCGCGTTGGTTGAAAGTGTGAGCACAACCGTCTCCGGGCCTTCCAGTTCCTTGTCGTCCACCGGCACGATCGTCAGCGCGGCGCTCGTCGAGCCTGCCGGGATGGTGAAAAAGTCGGGCATGTCCCCTTCCGGGCGCCGGTAGTCGTTCCATTTTGTCGCCGTGCCGCTCAACTGATAATAGACGGTCAAGGAGCGGGTCGCGTCGCCCAGGCGGGTAAAGGTGAACACACCCGGTTTGCGCCCCCGCTCACGAGCGGTATTCACGGTGGCCGCCACCGTCAACGTGGGCAGGCCGTTGGTTGCCAAAAAATTTGTCGTGGCCGCAACCCGGCGGCCGTCGGGCCATTGGGCTTCGACTTCCACCCACTGAGTGCCCACATTGGAGGGCGCGAAGGTGAAGGTATTGCCGAAGGCTGGTTCCTGGTCGCGTGCCTCCCACACAACGCGCGCCCTGGCCAAATCCATGCCGGCAAATTGAAGCGAGGCAGTCAAGGAACTCCCCACGCCAGCCTGCGTCGGGAGCCCGCTGATTTGCGCGGAAGCCGAACTCCACGGCTGCATTTTGGAGGAGGTCAGGGCGGCGACGAATGCGAGACTTGCCAGCGCGCGCGCCTGGTTTACCGCCACAAATTCGGTGCTCGTGTTGAAGGTGTCCCCCCAGCGATCGTAAAAGGGGTAAGGCGCGATGGCTGCGCCGTCCGCCGGGAAGGTGAGTTCGCCGAGTTCCGCTCCGTAATTGTTGATATAGGGAAATCCGGATTGAACGTTGCCCAGCGGAATGCCCGTCGGCGGCAGGACGCGCCGGTCGTTCTGTGCGTATTGCTGGACGATTTCCCGCTGCCGCTTCCAGCCCAGGCCGGTGAGGTAGGTGACGTTCACGGGATTGCAGCC
>DASPXS010000165.1:0-3856 GCA_035637175.1 Haliangiales bacterium
CGCCGTTCATCGTTTATGACCTCGACGGCGATGGCATCAGCGAAATCGCCTGCAAAACGGCCGACGGCACCGTGGACGGCACGGGCAAGGTCATCGGCGACGCGGACGCCGACTGGCGCGATACCGACCCAACCTCGCGCATCTTCGGCCGCATCCTGAAAGGGCCGGAGTATTTCACCCTCTTTGACGGCCGCACCGGCGCCGCGCGGGCGACGACCAACTACGTCCCGCCACGCGGCGACCTTGGCGCTTGGGGCGGCGTGGGCGGCGATGGCGGCAACGACAACGTTGGCAACCGCGCCGACCGGTTCCTCGCGTGCGTCGCGTATTTCGACGGCGCGCGCCCAAGCGTAGTCCTGTGCCGCGGCTACTACGGCCGCAGCGTGCTCGCCGCGTGGGATTGGCGCGAGGGCAGGCTCTCCTTGCGCTGGGTATTCGATTCGAAGGACAAGGACAACCCGTACTCCGGCCAGGGCGGCCACCAGTTGAGCGTGGCGGACGTGGACGGCGACGGCCGCGACGAAATCGTTTATCACGCAATGGTTGTGGACGACGATGGCACAGGACTTTTTACCACCGGCCTCCGCCACGGCGACGCGCTGCACGTGGGCGACCTGGATCCCGCGCGGCCGGGACTGGAAGTTTTTGGCATTCACGAAAACGAAGGTCGAACCGTGAAACTCGGCACCCCCGGCACGGCCCTTTTCGACGCGAAGACCGGCGCGATCATCTGGAGCGACGGCCCCGGCGTCGATGTGGGCCGCGGGCTCACGGCCGACATCGACCCGCGCCACCGCGGCGAAGAAATGTGGAGCGGCCCGGCGGGCTTGCGCACCTGCAAAGGCGAGCGGCTTGGCCCCGCGCCGCGCACGGCCAACTTTGCCATCTGGTGGGACGGCGATCTGCTGCGCGAACTGCTCGATCGCAATCGCATTTACAAATGGAACTGGGAACAGGGCACGCTCGAAACGATTCTAGCCGCAGAAGGCTGCCTGGCGAACAACGGGAGCAAAGCCACGCCCTGCCTGAGCGCGGACCTGTTCGGGGACTGGCGTGAGGAAGTCATCTGGCGCACCTCCGACAACCAGGAGTTGCGCATCTACACCACCACCATCTCGACGGAGCATCGGTTCTGTACCTTGATGCACAACCCGCAATACCGTCTCTCCGTCGCGTGGCAGAACGTCGGCTACAACCAGCCCCCGCATCCGGGCTTCTACCTGGGCGAAGGCATGAAACCGCCGCCGCGACCGAACATCTTGACCAATCGCGTTCCGACCAAGCGCCTGCCTTGACAAACAGGCACAATAATGGGCGCCGCCGGACTCTTTCGCAGAAAAACATCGAACATCGAACGTCGAACACCGACCGTCGAACACCGAACACCCAACTTCCAACATCCAACATCCAACATCGAACATCCGCGGCGCAAACGATTCCAAGACGCATTGCCGGCTTGTTCGAAGCGACCCGGTGAGATAAACCATTACATCATGTCGCCTGTCAGCCACGCCGGTTTCATCCGAAGAATACCTCCGTCCCGATACCGGCTTGCCCTTCTTGCCCTGGCGGTGACCTGCGTTGCTCTGGCCGAGGAAATCAGCGCGCCCGGGTTGCCTTGCCGTATCGAGGTCGTGGAGAAGGGCAGGGGTTGGCCGGTACCGCTCGTTGAACTGCGCACCACGCATAACGTGCGCTTCGTCACCGATAATGCGGGGGTCATCGCCTTCGACCTGCCGGAGTTGATGGGTCGCGAGACCTGGTTCGACGTGATCGGCCACGGCTACGAAGTGCCGAAGGACGCGTTCGGTTCGCGCGGTGTGCGCCTGAAGCCCGAACCAGGCCGGACCCTGAAGGTCGAGGTGAATCGCACGATCATCGCCCGGCGCCTGGGTCGTCTGACGGGCGGCGGACTTTTTGCCGAGAGCCAGAAGCTGGGTCGCGAATTGGATTGGCGCGAGTCGGGCATCCTGGGATGCGACAGCGTGCAGAACGCCGTCCATCACGGGAAACTCTTCTGGGCCTGGGGCGACACGACCATCCCGAATTATCCGCTCGGAATCTTCGACATGACCAGCGCCACGACCCCTGTGCAAGCGCTCACGTCATTCGAGCCGCCGCTGCGGCTCAAATTCGATTACTTCACCGACGCCAAAGGCAAACCGCGCGGCGTGGCGAAGATGCCTGGAAGCGGGCCAACGTGGGTGAGCGGTTACGTGAGCCTGCCCGACAAGACGGGCGCACCGCGACTGGTCGGCACCTATATCAAAGTCAAACCGCCGTTGGAGGCTTACGAATGCGGCCTCTGCGTGTGGAACGATCAAACTGCAAACTTCGAGCCGCACCGCGTGCTCTGGACGAAATCCGACGCGACCCCGAAACATCCGCCGACACCGGACGGCCATCCTGCATTCTGGAAGGACCCGGAGGGCAAGGACTGGGTTTTTTTCGGCAATCCACTGCCCAAACTGCGTTGCCGGGCGACGTTCGAAGCGTGGCAGGATTCCTCCGCCTGGGAAGTGCTCAAGCCGCAGGAAAGCCTGCCCTCCGCCGCCGACGGCAGGCCCGTCAAACCTCACAGCGGCTCGATCGCGTGGAATGCGTTTCGCAAGCGTTGGGTCACGGTGTTCATGGAGTCCTTCGGCAAGCCATCGGTTTTTGGCGAACTCTGGTACGCCGAGGCCGATATTCCGACCGGGCCGTGGGGCAAGGCCGTGAAAGTCCTGACGCACGAGAACTACACATTCTACAATCCGCGGCTGCACCCCGAGTTCACCGCCGGGGGACCGCCCATCCTTATCTTTGAAGGCACCTACACTCGGCAGTTTGCCGATCATCCGAATCCCACGCCGCGCTACGATTACAACCAGATTCTCTACCGACTCGACCTCGACGACCCGGCGCTCAAGCCGGCGCAGGGGAAGTGACTCTCTTCCTGCCTCCAGTTTTCGGAACCGGGAGCCGGACCTTCGTAGAGACGAACGATGTTTTCCTGAGCAACGAGGCCCGTGCAGAACAGGGACAGGAATAAGGTATCCAGTGTGCGCGTGTTCATGATGGCGATGGTTGTAGGCAGTGGAGAGTGTTCCGTCAAACAGGCGGTATGTGAGCGGATGCGCCCTTGTCAGCTTGGAGCGACAGTGGCAGACTCCATGGCATGGGCGATCCGGAAATTGTTTTTAGCGTCACTCAGGAAGAAGATGGCGGCTTTGTCGCCGAGTGCCTCTCGCAAGACATCTTCACGCAAGGCGACACTTGGGAAGAATTGCGGCGCAACGTCCGCGAGGCGATCAACGCCTATTTCTTCGATCAGCCCAAGCCGCGCAGCGTGCGCTTGCACTTCGTCAGGGATGAGGTTTTTGCGACGGCATGAAGCTGCCCCGGGACTTAAACGGCGCGGAACTGATCAAGGTGCTCTGTCGGCATTTTGGCTACCGGAAAGTCAACCAGGAAGGCAGCCACGTGATTCTTCAGACTGATACTCCACAGCATCACCGCCTCGCCGTCCCTGACCACAATCCGCTTCGGCTGGGAACGCTCAACGCCATTCTCAACACCGTAGCTCGCGCAAAAGGAGTGGAGAAAGGCGACATCCTGGACAAACTGTGACGTCAATATCGCCGCGGTGAAGAGGGATGCATGCCATCAACCTTCAACGTTCAATCAACCCCCACGTCCGCCGAAGATGGATGAAAATGTCGACAAGAAGATTTGAAAATGCTGGAAGGAAGAAGCTTATCATCTCTCACATCCTTCTTGGCGATCAGATCGGCATAACGAATAACCCGAGATCGAATTCATGAGCTTAAATCTAAACGAAACCCGACGCGCCGAGAACAAGATAGTCCGCCCTAGC
>DASPXS010000166.1:0-6048 GCA_035637175.1 Haliangiales bacterium
GGAGGAGAATCGATTGCCGCAGTCGGCGGAATCATTTCAGCGTGTTGACAACGCGGCCAGCACTTCTTCCGCGTGGTCCTCGGGCTTGACTCGCGGCCAGATTTTTTTGATGCGCCCATCCGGTCCGATCAAAAACGTCACACGATGCGTGCCCAGGTATTTCCGGCCCATAAAGACTTTTTCGCCCCAGACGCCGTAAGCCGCGACGATTTTCCTGTCCTCGTCCGACACCAGCGTGAATGGCAGCTTGAACTTCTGCGCGAACTTATCGTGTGCCTTGACGGAATCCACGCTCACCCCGAGCACGACCGCGCCATTCCGTTTGAATGCCGCAAAGTGGTCGCGAAACGCGCACGCTTCCTTTGTGCAGCCAGGCGTGTCGTCCCGGGGATAAAAATAGAGAACGACGTGCTTGCCCTTGAAATCGGCGAGCGAAATCCTGCCGCCAGCGCTGGTCGGCGCCGTGAACTCCGGCGCCGGGTCGCCTTCCTTCAATTCTAGTTCAAGTGCTTTGGCCATAAACGAGTCAACTGGAGCGTTGGAGTGCGGGAGCATTGGAGCGAGGCCAGGGCGATCTTGGCGGCTTGGCCGCCATAACTCCACCACTCCAGTTCTCCATTACTCCATTTCTCCAACACTCCCTTGCTCAATCCCTCCGTTCCCGCCGCAACGTCACTGTTTGGGCGCTGGCGAACTGGCCGGGCTGGCGCTCAGTTGCCGCACACCGTCGAGCACGTAAATCACGCCGGAACCTCCCGTGCACGCAGTCGCGCCCAGAACAATCCAGTAGAGCCAGCCGGTTGGCAACTTCAACAACGCCCAGCACACCGCGATCATTTGCAGCACCGTCGCCACCTTGCCAATCACGTGCGGTTTCACGGTCACTTTGCCGCAGGCGTAGTGAATCACCACCAATCCGAGCAGCAATAATACATCGCGGCTGATGACCGTCGCGGTCAACCACAGCGGCAAATGCGGCAAATACTGTTCGTGATGCAGACTCAGCAGAACGATTCCCGCCACCAGCAGCAGCTTGTCGGCGAGCGGGTCGAGGATCGCACCGAGTTCGCTGCGCTGGTTGAACCGCCTGGCGATGTACCCGTCCACGCCGTCGCACACGGACGCCGCCAGAAACGCCGCGATTGCCAGATATCGGTGCCATTCCTTCCCTTGCTCCACGTAATTCAAAACTTCCACGATGAAGAGCGGCACCAGCAAAATGCGGACGATGGTGATCTTGTTGGCCGTGGTCATGCCCGTCGCCGACCAGTCTTGCCCCGCCATTCTTCAGCGTCAACTCTTCTACGATGTTGCGCGCCCGGTTCACAAACCGGGAAGCGTTGTTGTTTTCTCGCCCGCGAAGACTACACTCAAGCCATAGACCAGCCCGGTTGCACGCGGAATTTTCGAAATGACGATGACCGCATTTTGTCAGGCGAAGCACGCGACCAGGAAATTGCTTTGGTTGGTCCTGCTCTGCTCCGTCGCCGTCCTCGCGGAGGGACCCCCTTCGTTGAGACTGGTCAGAATAATTCCGCTGCCGGATGTAAAGGGGCGCCTTGATCATTTCTCCCTGGATTCCAAAGGCCAGCGATTGTTTGTCGCCGCTCTGGGCAACAATACGGTCGAAGTGCTCGACCTTAACGCCGGGAAACGGCTCCGTTCCATCACCGGATGCAACAAACCGCAGGGCGTCTTCTTCCTGCCCAAAGGCAACCTTCTCTGCGTGGCCACTGGCGGCGATGGCCGGCTGCGAATTTATGACTGCGTGTCGTTCAAACCGCTGGTGACGATCGGCTCCCTGGATGACGCGGACAATCTTCGCTACGACGCGCGGGCAGATCGCGTTTATGTCGGGTACGGCGATGGCGCGCTGGGCGTGATCAATCCGGTGACCGGCGTGCTGACAGCCCGCATCCAACTCCTGGGCCATCCCGAATCGTTTCAACTCGAGCCGGGCGGCAACCGGATTTTCGTCAACGTGCCCGGCGCCCGACAGGTCGCGGTCATTGACCGACAAACGCGAAGGGTGGAGGAGGCCTGGCTGCTGCCCGCCGCTCAGGCCAATTTCCCGATGGCGCTCGACGAAACGAATCATCGACTGTTCATCGGCTGTCGCAACCCGGCGCGATTGCTCGTGCTGGACTCGACCACGGGCAAGGCGGTGACCGACCTGGAGATTTCCGGCGACACGGACGATTTGTTTTACGACGCGACCCGCAAACGAATCTACGTGTCGTGCGGCGAAGGATTCATTGACGTGATTGAACAGCGGGAGGCAGACAGCTACACGCTGTCGGAAAAGATTCCCACCCTGCCCGGGGCGCGCACTTCATTCTTCTCATCCGATCTGAACCAGTTGTATCTGGCCATGCCCCGGCGCGGAGAGCGAGCGGCGGAGATTCGCGTCTTTCAGCCACGTTAAGAACGAATGCGCTGTGCGGCCAAAACGATTCTTTGCCGGCACTCCCGGCTTTCGCCGGGCTTTTCAAGGGCGGACGTCTTCAGGGTCTGAGCCGGTAGTACTGCTGGCGGTTGGTGCTTGCGATATCCACGGTCACCAAGCCGCCCGCATGTACGGGTTGTTGCGTCGCCGGACTCCAGGTCACTGGCGGAGTCAACCCGTCCGTCGTTTCCAACACGTAGTCCACTCCGCTGTCCGGCCAGGAAATCGTGATTCTTCCACCCGCAGAATTCACATCCAGATTCGACGGATGCACGGTGATATCCACCGGGCCGGACGTGCTGCTCGCTCCCCGATCGTCGGTTGCCTGCGCGCTCAATGTGTAGGTCCCCGCGCCCACGTTGCTCCAGGTCAGACGGTACGGCGAAATCGTCGCCTGACCCAATTCGTTGGTGCCGCTGAAAAATCTCACCACACGCACCGTGCCGTCGCTGTCCGACGCCTCGGCCGTCAGCGTGAGGTTCGTCGAGGCCACAAAGCTCGCGCCGTTGGTTGGACTGGTGATCGCCACCGCGGGCAATTGGTTCACCGTGAACGTCGCCGCTGTCGCGATGCTGTTGTTGAACCCCGCCTTGGTCGCCACCGCCTTCACCGTCGCGCTTCCGCTGAGAGCAAAGGGTGCGGTGTAAAGGGTCGAATTGGTCGTCGGCAAACTCCCGTCCGCAGTGTAATACAGCTTCGCGTTGGCGTCGGCGTGCTGCACCGTTACCATCACCGCCCCGTTGAATGCACCGCCGCCGGGACTGATGGCGGGCGGCGACAGGGCCGGCGTGCCGGGCAGGCTGTTGATCCAGTCTCCCAGCACGTTCAGGGCGGGTGTGTCGATCACGTTGCGTGCCAGCGGCGGCATTTTGCTCAGCGCGCTGAGGCTGTTCATCCGTTGATACATCAGCGAGCGCCAGATGTCCTGCGGCATCACCACTTTGGCGTTGTCCACTCCGAGGGTCGCGATGACCGGGCCGTTAATGATGTTCTGATCGACCAACGCCGTATCGTAGCGCGCGTCGAAGTTCGCCCTTGCTCCGCCTGGCCGATGGCATTGCGCGCAGTTCGCATCCAGATAGGAACGCGCGCGTTCCTCCAGGCTGACGGCGGTGTTGGTCACCGCGCTCAATCGAGCAAAGGCCCCGATGGCCCTTTCATTCGTGATCGGCGGATTGAACAACCCCAGTTGATTCAGCGTGCGGAGTTGGTTGTCCGTTTGGCCCGAGTACGGATAAGTGAAATCACCGTTGAGTTGGCGCGTTTTGACGCCCAGGACGTAGCCGGAGACCGGCGTGTGACAGGTCAAACAGTCCGTCGGACTGGGATAATACCAGCTCTGCATGTGAGTGCCGTTGGCGTTGGTGATGACAATGTTCTCGGTCAGACTGTTCGTCAACAGCTCCGCGTCGCTGTTGTCCGGCCGCCATTTGTAGGTTACGCCATACACGGCGCCGTAGGCATCGCGCACCAGCAGGCGTGTTTCCAGCCTGCGACGGATGTTCGAATTGCTCTCATCCGTATTCAGTTCAAAGTGTTTAACGAATACCGTGCCGCCGGGAAAACTCCATTCGCCGGTGGGCGAGAAGTTGATTTGTTCGTCCGGCGTGTAAGGCGGACCGTCATCGGGTAGCGCCAGCCAGCGGGACTTGAGGGCCCCGTCCGACCAGAGCGGCGTGTTCACCGTGTAAGGGACGAGAGCCGTTCCCGGACTGAGTGCGGCCACGTCAAGGAAGGCTCCCGTTTTCGAAAGCAAAGCAGGTAATGCGCCGCTGACCAGGGTCGGCATATTCAAATAGGCGGTACTCAGTGGCCGATCCGTCACACCGTAAGGCGCGCCGGTGTCGGCTTGAATCGTAATGTGGACCGGCGCCGACGCAGCCGTGACGCCGCTGTTGTCCGTAGCCCTCGCGGTCAGGATGTGGGAACCCGCGCCGGCTTTGGTCCAGGTGAAGCTGTAGGGACTGTTGGTCAGAGTCGCGATCAGTTCGCTGTCGCGGAAAAACTCGACATTGCTGACGCTGCCATCGGGGTCGGTCGCGTCGGCGCTGATCAGAACGCTGGCTGAATCGGCCGTGAACGTGGCGCCGTCGGCGGGACTGGCAAGACGGACCAGCGGCGGCGTGTTGCTCGACGCCGTGATCACCAATTGCGGTCTGGTGGCGCCGCCATTTGCTTCCCTGGACAAAAAGCCGTTGGCAAAGGTGGTGGGAGTGTCCGTCGCCAGCACGAACGTCACCTGTTGATTGCTGTCCGCGTTGAGAAAATCGACCAAAGCGGCGCCGTCAATGGAGTCGGCATTGGAGAACGTGAAAGTGGTATTGGTGCCGTTGTTGTCAAAACTGAAGGCCTTGCTCCCGAGATCGACGACCAACGTTCCGACGTTCTTCAAGCCCTGGTCGCTTGACGTGTCGTTTTGGGGAGCGTTGTTCCAGGTCAGGCCGGTTTCCGTCCAGGTGGTTTCACCGGAACCCGTGCCGGAAGGATCGTCGGCCAAACCGTACAAGTGCAGCGCCTGTTCGCCACTGCCTTGAACCTGCCCCTGAGTGAGGACCAGCACGGCGTCCGTGAGGGAACCGGCGGCGCCGGCGTCGAGCAGAAAACGGACATACGCCTTTCGCGAAAAGCCGCTTTGCGTGGAGTCGTTTTTGACGAGCAGATCGTCTGCGGTGCCGAAGTTGTTGTCCGGATCCAGCGCCCGGATCCACGCATCGGCGACATCCCTCCCTGCACTGCTTCCCGGTTTGCCTACGATGAAATTGGCGGTGGTGACCAAGCTGACCTTCAGCCCCGTCTTGAACGCCCGCGCCTTTACCGTTGCGGTGTTCGCGAGAACGAAAGGGCTCACATAAAGCGCCGCGTTCGTTGTCGGGGAGGTGCCGTTGGTCGTGTAATAAATGTCAGCCGCGGGTGTCGCCGAGCTTAACTGAACCGTCACGGCGCTCGAAAACACGCCGCCGTTTGGAGTGATGACCGGGGGGGCGACCGTTGAGCCCAGACCAAAGACACTCAGAGAATACTGTCCACCCACATAAACTTTGCCGTTGGCTATGGTGGGAACCGTGAACTTGACCGCTCCGCCTGGCCGGTCGCGGCTCCCGGCCTGATCGCTGTTGTATAATTCGATTGCCACGTTCGTCGCATTGTAGGCGTGTAACACCGCCGGACCGACATTCGCATAGGCGTCGTTCTGCAATACCCAGAGGATGGCGTCGTTCGTTCCATTTGCCGATACGCCGGGAGTTGCCCCTGGAAAACCGAAAAAAGTGGGGTTGGTTGAATCCGGGGTGTCCCCGAGTTTTCCGGCCGAAAACCGAAACGCTTTGAGCACGTCTCGAACTCCCACGAAATAGAGCCTGCCATTAAAGTAAGCAGGCATCCCAAACCCCCCGCTGAGGATATCATGACTCGAATCGCCGATGGCGCCCGCCAGCGACTGCACGATCTGACTGTCGCTCCCCGGGTTGTAGTGACCCAGATTGTCCCGATCCAGGAGGTAGATGGTGCCTTCCTTGCCCGCGCCGACCAACAGGTGCGGATGAGTGCCGCTGCCCACGGCATCCGGCAGGACCACCGCCCCGGCGGAGCCCAGGTCCAGGTCA
>DASPXS010000167.1:0-13044 GCA_035637175.1 Haliangiales bacterium
CCTAAAGGCGAAGAAATTCGCGCCGTCAACGACGTCAGTCTGGCCATTGAAGACAGGGAATTCCTGGTGCTCGTTGGCCCCTCCGGTTGCGGCAAATCGACGACCCTGCGCATGATCGCCGGATTGGAGGAGGTTTCGCGCGGGACCGTTTCCATCGACGGACGCATCGTCAACGGGGTCGAACCCAAAGACCGCGACGTGGCGATGGTTTTCCAGAACTACGCGCTCTATCCCCACATGACGGTCTATGAAAACATGGCGTTCGGCCTGAAGCTGCGAAAGTATCCACGGACGGAGGTCGAACAGCGCGTTCGCGAGGCTTCCGAGATTCTCGGCATCACGCCGTTGCTCAACCGATTGCCCAAGGCCCTCTCCGGCGGCCAGCGCCAGCGCGTGGCGGTCGGTCGCGCGATTGTGCGCCAGCCCAAAGCCTTTCTTTTTGATGAACCGTTGTCGAACCTCGACGCGCAAATGCGCGTGCAGATGCGCCTGGAGATTTCCAAACTGCACGCGCGCCTGGCCGCGACCATGGTCTATGTCACGCATGACCAGGTCGAGGCCATGACCATGGGCGACCGCATCGCGGTGATGAAGGACGGTGTCGTTCAACAGATCGCCGACCCGCTTCAACTTTATCATCATCCAGCCAATCTGTTTGTCGCCGGATTCATCGGCGCGCCGCCCATGAATTTCTTTGGCGGAACTCTGCGCGGCGACCCGGGCGCCCTGGACTTCGCCGAGGAAACGCCGCCCGGCGCCGGAAACCAGGGCGGATTCAGGCTGAAACTCCCGCCCGAACGCTCGACGACATTGGCCGCGCATGCGGGAAAACCGGTGACCCTCGGCCTGCGCCCGGAGGACATAACGTTGTCGCCGATTGGCACGGAGCGGAATTGCGGCACGGCAGTGGACGCGGCGGTGGAATTGGTCGAACCGCTCGGGGCTGAAACCTTCCTGCACCTGACCACCGGTTCGCATTCGTTCGTTGCGCGACTGGGCGCGGCGGAACGGATCGCGCCCAACCAGAAGGTGGCCCTTGTTTTCAATCTTTCCCGCGGCCACTTTTTCGATCCCGCCACCGGACAGGCCATGGTCTGATGGCGCACGACCGGGATCGCCGGAATCCGATCCAAACAAAACCCCATGCGCGGGACATTCAAACTGACCACCTGGCTCCGGGTGGGGTTGGTGGTGGCGGCGTTCCTGCTCGCCGGACATCGTCTGGCCCTGAGCCGGCCGAGTCCGCACCGGCTGCGCTTCGCCCACACCTTCACCACCGAGTCCGAGCGAAAGATTCTGGACGGGGCCATCGCCGAATTCGAAACGAGCCATCCGGGCATTAAGATCGAACAGATGATTTCGAACAGCGAGGTTTACAATACCGTCGGCTGGCGTCTGCAATTCCAGGGCCGCAATCCGCCGGACATTTTTTTTCACTGGCAAGGGTTCAAGGTCGAATACTGCATCGAGATTGGATGGGCGATGGACCTGTCGCCGTTTCTCTCGCCCGGATTTGTCGATGAGTTCGTCCCTTCGGCCATCCGGAAGCAAAATGGCGGCCTCTACTTTCTGCCGCAGTCGGTCGATATCAGCAACCTGGTCTGGTACAACCGCGACCTGTTCGCCCGGCTCAACTTGCGCGAACCAATGTGGCTGGAGGAATGGAAACAACTGTGCGTCGTCATCCGCCAGGCCGGCATTCTTCCGCTGGCGCAAGGCAACCGCGACCTCTGGCCCATGGGAAACTTCGCCGCGGAACTCCTGGGGCAGACGCTGGGAGCGGACGCCGCGAGCCGATTGTTTCGGCCCCGCGCGCCGTTTCGGGCGGACGATTTGCGCGGATTGAACACGTTGGTTTCCCTGCGGCAAAACCACGTCTTCGATTTGCCCGGCGTGCTCGACGAGGGTTCCGTCGGTTCGTTGAGCGACATCGACGCCAAAGTCATGTTCCTGAGCGGCAAGTCGGCGCAACACATCCTCGGCTCGTGGTTTCTGGCCGACATCGAAGACGCCCGGCGGAAAAACGAACTCAAATTCCGCGTCGGCCTTTTTGCCGTGCCGGCGGCAGCCGGTGAAGTGGATGCCATGACGGCAGTGAGCACGGGTTTTCTCGTCAACCCGCGCACAAAAAACCCCCAGGCGGCGGTTGCATTCCTCGAATTGCTGTTGTCGAAAAAACATCAAAGCGAGTTCGCCCGACTCGGCAATCTTTCGGTGCGCCGCGACGCGCCGGCGTTTACGAACGACCCGCTGGCGAAACGCATGCTGGCGATCCTGGCCGCGACGCCGGCGCTCGTCCCGCCGCCCGACACCGGTTATCGGCCGGAACAGGCGTCGGTGTTCTACGAGATGGTCGGTCGGCTGATGACCGGCAAACTGCCGCTGGAAGACGCATCCGCCTACTGGTCGAGAGAGAAGGAGAACCTGGCGAGGAAGGGCCTTTGAAAAGCTCAAAGCTCAAAGTTCAAAGCTCAAGAGAAGCGCCAAACTTCACGCTTTGCGACGAGGCCCCGGAGACTTTGGGGCCTGGAGCCTGGGATTTGTTTTTGGATTTAAGCTTTGAGCTTGAAACTTCGATGGAGAAGTCATGACCCGCCGCGGCCAAATCCTCTTTTTCGTTCCCGCATTTCTGTTGTTTCTCGTGTTCGTGCTGATTCCCTCGACACAAACGCTCGTCGATTCGTTCTACTCGCATCAGGGGATCAAACGCCAGTTCGTCGGCGCGCTCTATTATCGCTACGCGGCCGGCGACCCGAAGTTTCATCAGTCCTTGAGCAACAACCTCGTTTACCTGCTCTGGACGCTCTTGTTCGAAGTCGGGGTCGGCCTGGCGCTCGCGGTCAGCCTCGAAAAGAACACGCACGGCAATCACCTGCTGCGCGTCGCGTTCTTTTCCCCGGCTGTGTTGTCGATGGTCGTCGTCGGCCTGGTCTTCGGTTTTATGTTCAAAGAGGGCGTGGGCGTGCTGCCCGGCATGTTGAACGAGAGACGCGCGCTGGTGACCATTTCGGTCATCTCCGGCTGGGCGTCCGCGGGATTTTTCATGGTGATCTTCCTGGCGGGGCTGGCGAATGTTCCGGACGAAATTCTGGAAGCGGCCCGGCTCGACGGCGCCGGTGGCTGGCAGACCTTTTGGCGCATCAAACTCCCCTTGCTCAAGGAGGTGATTTACGTGGCGCTGCTGATCTGCTTCACCGGCGCGTTCAAGGCGTTTGACCTGTTCTGGGTGTTATTGCCGAACCAGGACCACACCAGCATTGTCTCCACGTTGTTGGTCAAAGAAGTCATCAAGTTCGACAATAAAGGCTACGGCAGCACGCTCGCGGTGATTCTGACGCTGCTGGTGCTGCTCACGGTGGCGATGGTGATCGGCGCCAAAAATCTTTGGCTCCGACGACTTCTCAAAACCGAATGACGAATGGCGCACAACGAAACCCGAATGACGAATGACGAAATCCGAAGGAATGACGAAATCCAAATGACCAAACCGGCGACCGCACAACTCAGAGCATTTGGACATTTGAACAGAACCGTTTCCTGCCTCAAATCCGCGGCGTGGCTTCTCCTGGCGCTGGTGTTTCTGTACCCGCTGCTCTGGATGGCGCTGAGCAGCTTTAAATCGTCGAACGTCGAAATCTTCGGGCATCCCTTTGCCTTGCCGCATCAGATCAGCTTCGTGAATTACCAGAAGGCCATTCGTCAAGGCAACATGGGTTCTTACTTTATCAACTCGCTGTGGGTGACCGGACTCAGCGCCGCGGCGGTCGTGTGCTTCGGCGCCTGGGCAGGCTTCGCCCTGAGCAAAGGGCGCTTTCCGCTCCGAAAGCTTTGGCTCGCCCTGTTTTTCATCGGCATGATTCTGCCCGTGCAATCCTACCTCATTCCGTTGATCGGTTTGCTGGAAACGCTGGGCATCCACGACAGTCTTTGGGCGCTGATTCTGCCGTACACGGCGCAGAATCTGCCGGTGGCCATTCTTTTGTTCACCGCGTTTTTCGCGTCGTTGCCGATCGAACTCGAAGAGGCGGCGAAGCTCGACGGCGTCGGCACCGGGCGTTTCTATTTCGCCATCCTGCTGCCGGTGGCCAGACCCGCGGTGGCGACCATCGTGGTCGTCACCTGCCTGAACACGTGGAATGAATTTCTCATGGCGCTGCTGTTCCTGGTCGATCCCGGCATGAAAACGCTGCCGGTCGGGATGATTGCCTTCGAGCAGGCGCACAATACGGATTACCCGGCGCTGCTCGCCGGTCTCTCGTTAATCTCCGTGCCAACCCTGCTGGTCTATGCCATGTTCAATCGGCAGGTCATTCGCGGGGTGATTGCCGGCGCAGTGAAGTGATCCTCATGGATGCCAATCCGTTCATCTGCGGCGTGGTGGAAGGATTCTACGGACGCCCGTGGTCCGCAACGCAGCGTCGCCAACTCTTCGCCTGGATGAAGCCGTGGGGCATGAACACCTATCTCTACGCGCCCAAGGACGACCTGAAGCATCGCCTGTTCTGGCGCGAACCTTACCCGGCGAAGGAAGCGGAGGAACTCAAGGGTTTGATTCGAGAATGTCGCGGCAAGGGGTTGCGATTCATTTACGCCATCGCGCCGGGACTGGACCTCGCGTATTCCGGCAGGAACGACCGGACGCGGTTGCGGCGAAAGGCCAATCAATTAATCGAGCGTGGTTGTCGCGATTTCGCCCTCGCGTTCGATGATATTCCTCCCGTTCTCTCGAAAGAAGACGCCAAAACGTTTGGCTCCGTCGCCGATGCGCAATGCGTCGTGGCCAATGACTTCCTGAATCACCTCCGCGAACAGGTTCCCGATGCGACGTTGTGTTTTTGTCCGACACACTACTGCGAACGGATGTCCGGCCCCGTCCGGCATTCCGATTATCTGAAGCGGCTCGGGAAGGGCCTGGACACGTCCATTCAGATTTTCTGGACCGGGCCGGAAATCGTTTCCGAGACCATCACCGTCGATTCGATCTGCGAACTGCAACGGGTGCTCCGGCGCAAGCCGCTCCTCTGGGACAATCTTCACGCCAACGACTACGACCTGCGTCGCATTTACCTCGGCCCCTATTCGGGTCGTCCGCGGGAAGTGCGCGCGGAAGTTGCGGGCATCCTGAGCAATCCCAACTGCGAGTTTGAGGCGAATTACATCCCGCTGCGCACGTTGGCGATGTATGCGCAGGCCGAAGAAGAGTGGGACCCGCGCCGCGCGTTTCAAACCGCCCTGAAAGGCTGGCGGCTCCAATGGAAGACGCACAAACCCGGAGGGCTTTCGGCCCGGCAACTGGAGTTGTTGTGCGACTGCTTTTATCTGCCCACCCAACCCGGGCCGCGCGCGAAGGCGTTTCTTGATGATTTTCATTTCCTGCTTCGCGAACCGCCGAAGCGCTGGGGCATCGTGAGCCGGCGGTTTGAAACGACTTGCGCGGAACTCATCGGTCTCTTCGACAAAATGAGCGCGTTGAAAAATCGCGAGCTGCTCTACGCGCTTTACCGCCTCGTCTGGGAACTGCGGGAGGAAACGAGGTTGATGGGGAAATACGTGAGCTGGCTGAAGGCCCACCCGCCGGCCGGACAGGCATTTGTTTCGACAGAAAACCGCCCCGGGATTTATCGCGGTGGATTGGTCGCCCAACTGCAACGCCTCCTGCCAATGGACGAGAAAGGCCGGTTCCGACACAGGCCAATCCCGGCACCGGAAGGTCAATCGAATGGCGATCGCCCCGTTTAACATCCGCCGTTGCGAGCCGCGGGACGAGGTCGGGGCTTATGACGTGTGTCTCCGGACCGGAGACAATGGAGATGACGCATCGCACGCCTTCGACGATCCCAAGGCGCTCGGTCACATCTACGTCGGACCCTATTTGAAGCTCGAACCGGACCTGGCGTTCGTGCTCGAAGACCCGCAGGGCGTTTGCGGTTACGCGCTGGGCGCGCTCGATTCGAAGAAGTTTTACGCGGCGTACCGGACGCGGTGGCTGCCGGAACTTCGCCAGCGCTGCGCCGAACCCGCCGGCGACCCGCGACAATGGACGCGAACTCAAAAGGTGTATTTCGAGTACTATCACCCGGACATTTTCCTGCCCGACCCTTATGAGCCTTATCCGTCGCACCTGCACATCGACCTGTTGCCGCGGGCACAGGGACGCGGTCTGGGCAAGGAAATGATGAAGGTGTTGCTCGCCGAACTGGCGGCCCGGGGTTCGCCCGGTGTGCATCTGGGCATGGGCGCCACCAATGCGCGCGCCGAGCGTTTTTACCGAAGACTCGGCTTTCGCGAACTGGCGCGTGTCAACGACGTGTTGTATCTCGGAAAGAGAATAACCGGAAAATGAGATATGAATGGCCACACACCTGTTGTCATCGGCATCGACGGCGGAGGGACACACAGCTTTGCGGTTGCCGTTGACTCAGCCGGCAGGACGCTGGCAACCGCAATGGCCGGCTCGCTGAATTTTTTGAGCGCGGGCTGGCCGACCGCGCGCCGCAATTTGAAAACGCTGGTCGGCGCCCTCGAACAACGCCTCCCGCCCAGGCTGCAGCCCGGGAAAATCGTCGTCGGTTGCGCCGCGTTGTTTTCCGACGCGACGAATGCGGAGAAAGGAAAGTTGTGCCGCGGCATCCTCCCGTTGCGGCGAACGCGCGTTGTCAGCGATTGTCAGACGGCCTGTTTCGGCGCGACCCTCGGGCGGCCGGGTGTGGCCGTCATCGCCGGCACCGGCTCGATTGTGCTGGCCGTCAATGAGACCGGACAACTGACGCGCGTCGGCGGCTGGGGACATCTTTTGGGAGATGCCGGCAGCGCTTACTGGATCGCCGTCGAGTCCGTCAAAGCCGCCATTGCCGCGGAAGAAGGGCTGGGTCCCTCGACCGCATTGGGGCCGGTCATTGGCCGCTGGTTCGACACGAAAAGGCTGGCCGGGATTGTGTCCTTCATTTACGGCCCCCGCTTCAGGAAGGAAACATTTGCCGGGTTGGCCGGCTATCTGGCGCGCAAGGTCGGCCGCCGCGACGCCGTGTTCCGCCGAATTTGCCAGCAAGCCGGCCAGGAACTGGCTGCCCAAGCCCGGGCGGCGGTGAAACTGGCTCGCTTGAGGTCGCGACCACTGTCGGTCTGTCTGGTCGGCAGTGTGTTGACCAACAACGCGCTGGTTCGCGACAGCCTGGTCGCGGCGTTGAAGCGCACCGGCGCAGCCCGGTTCGCGAAGCCGGTGTTGTCCCCGTCGCAGGCGGCGGCGGCGATGGCGTTGGGTGACGCCGGAGTCGAATTGACGGACGACGTCGTTGGGAACCTGGCAAAATCCGACTTGGGCACGAATTTGAATCACCCTCGCGCGTCCGACAAAGCTGGCAAATCGGCGCGCTCGCACGCAAGATGCGCGCTGCCGTCGGATGAATGTCTGCGAGAAATATTACGCGGTCGTGTGCGAACAGTTGGCGAAGGTGTTCGCGACACAACGCGCGGCGATTGAACGGGCCGCTGCGTGGCTGGGCGAAGCGCTAGCCCACGATGGGTGGCTTTACGCCTTCGGCACGGGACACTCGCACATGCTCGCGGAGGAGATTTTTTATCGCGCCGGCGGCCTTGCGCATGCCGTGCCGATGCTCGATGACGCGCTCATGCTCCACAAAGAAGCCATCGCGGCAACCCACCTCGAACGCCGGGAGGGGTATGCGGCCGATTTGCTCGAACACTACCCGATGACAGGAGGCGACGTGCTGATTGTGGCGTCCAACTCGGGCCGTAATGCGGTTCCCATTGAACTCGCAAAACTGGGCCGCGACCGCGGCACGAAGGTCGTCATCATCACCAACCTGGCGCACGCGCGCGCCTGGCCGTCGCGCCATTCGTCGGGGAAAAAGCTGGCCGACGTGGGCGACCTGGTCATCGACAACTGCGGCGTTGAAGGCGACGCCTGCATCCCATTGCCCGGCATGCCCTCGGCCATCGGTCCGACGTCGTCCATCACCGGGGCGTTCCTCGTCAACGCGATCATCGCGCAGGGGATTGAGAATGCGCTCGAGCGCGGTGTCGTTCCCGAGATTTACATCAGCAGCAATACGGACGGTGATGTTCACAATGATAAACTCCTGCGGAAATACAAAAGCCGCATCCGGCATTTGTGAACCATAAATTCCCGGCTTGATAATGAATCCGCTCCCCTTGCGCGAATTTCATAAACGATTGAACGGCCACTTCACCGAGGTGAACGGCATGGAGGTCGTCGATTACTACGGCGACCCGCTGGCCGAGCACGCGACATTGCGCCAGGCGGCCGGCGTGCTCGATTTGAGCTTTCGCTCGCGACTCTGTCTGCTGGGCGCCGACCGGCAGAAATATCTCAACGGCCAGGTCACGAACAACGTGAAAGACCTGAAAACCGGGGAAGGTTGCTACGCCGCGCTGGTCAACGCGAAAGGAAAGATGCAAAGCGATCTGAACCTTTACCTCCTGGAAAATGAAATCCTGCTCGACTTCGAACCGGGCTACAGCGCCGCGGTCGCGCAGCGGCTCGAGAAATACATTATCGCCGACGACGTGCAGGTGACGGATGTCGCGCCCCACTATGGCTTGCTGAGCGTCCAGGGACCAAAGGCAGTCGAGGTGGTGAAAACCCTGGAATTCGAGGTGACTGACCCGCAAGCCACCCCTGACCCCTCCCGGGACGGGAACAAACAAACGGCGAGCGCCGCGCCGCTCCCCTCCTCCGGAGGAATTGGGGGCGGGTCCGTGCGCGCCAGAGTCCAGCCGCCGCCAAGGTCGATGAGCTTCGTTTCACTAAAGGACGTTGCGCTCGGCGAAATTTACTTGATGAATCTGTCGCGCATCGGAACTACCGGTTTCGATTTGTTCGTTCCACTGACGTCCCTCGGCGCCGTCGCGGACAAACTCATTGCCGCGGCGAAGGCGGTTGGCGGTCGCGCTTGCGGATGGCAGGCGTTGGAAACGGCGCGCATCGAAGCCGGGATCCCGCGCTTTGGAGCCGATATGGATGAGTCCAATCTGCCGCCCGAAACCGGCATCGAAGATCGGGCGGTCAGTTACACCAAGGGCTGTTACATCGGCCAGGAAGTCATCGCGCGCGTTCGCACTTATGGGCAGGTCGCGAAGTCGCTGCGCGGACTGGTGCTGCCGGAGGACTTGAGTTCACTTCCCGTGAGAGGGGACAAACTTTTGAAAGAGGGGAAGGAAGTCGGCTATGTCACCAGCGCACTGGCTTCGCCCTCGTTGCGCGCGAACATCGCCCTCGGTTACGTTCGACGCGAGGCCAATCAAATCGGCACCGAGTTGACGCTGCGAACGGCCGGCGGGGAAAGTCCGGCGAAGATTGTGCCGTTGCCCTTCAGCAGCGGCTAGTCCGGATCTGTTTCACACTCGCAGCGCAGATTTTTAATCTGCCGTATCGCGGAATCGTATTCTGCGGGCCGTCGGCAACTCCGAGCGCGCGGGAAGGTGTGGGACACTCTGCCGATTGCAAATCGGCGATACTGCAGATTGCAGATCTGCGCTACGCTGCCGTCCGCCGCCTCTTCCTGACCGAGCCGGACCCGGCTCCGTGCGCGTGCTCCCGTTGCCGAATTTCTGCGCGTGACATTGCCCCGGAACGGTGGCAATCCTGTGGGCATGAAAAGATTATTTCTTGCCAGTTTATTGGGGCTCGCCGTCGCCCAGACATCTGCCTTCGCTCAGGCCGACAAGAAAGAAGCGGAAAAGACAGACGAGAAAAAAGAAGCAGCCAAACCGGAGAAGACCGACGTCAAGGAAGTCGCGGTGATCAAAACGACCGAAGGCGAAATGGTCGTTGAATTCTGGCCCGACGTCGCGCCGAAGACCGTCGAGAACTTCAAAACGCTCGCCAAGAAGAGCTTCTACGACGGCACCGCGTTTCACCGGATTATCAAAGGTTTCATGATTCAGGGTGGTGATCCGCTCACCAAAGATGTCAGCAAAGAGGCCCAGTGGGGGCAGGGTGATCCGGGCTACAAAATCAAGGCCGAGTTCAACGACCGCAAACACGAGCGCGGAGTCATTTCGATGGCGCGCGCGCGCGATCCCGACTCCGCCGGCTGCCAGTTTTTCATCTGCCTTGGTCCCGCTCCCAGCCTGGACCATCAATACACCGCTTTCGGCAAGTTGATCAAAGGCGATGAGGTTTTGGGCAAAATTGGCGATACGCCGACGAAGCCCGGCCCCGACGGCGCTCTGAGCAAGCCCACGGTTCGCGTGGGCGTTGAAAGCATCAAAATTGTGCCGGCCGATTCAGTGAAGTGACCCGAACCGGGCGCTGCGCCCGGCCCCAAACGAAAAACCACGCATGAACGAAGTCGCCGTCATCAAAACCACTGCGGGCGAAATGGTCGTCGAATTCTGGCCTGACGTCGCGCCCAAAACCGTCGAAAACTTCAAGAAACTCGCCCGCCAGGGCTTTTACGATGGCACGGCCTTCCACCGCATCGTGAACGGTTTCATGATTCAGGGCGGCGACCCGTTGAGCAAAGACCCGAAGATGGAAAGCCGCTGGGGCACGGGCGGCCCGGGTTATCAGATCAAGGCCGAGTTCAGCAACAAGTCGCACGTGCGCGGCGTCATCTCGATGGCACGCTCGCAGGACCCGGATTCCGCGGGGAGCCAGTTTTTCATCTGCCTCGCCGACGCCAAATTCCTCGACCGCCAATACACCGCGTTCGGCCGGCTCATCAAGGGTGACGATGTGCTCGTCCAGATCGGCAACACGGCGGTCAGTCACAGTAACAGCGGTGAGAAGAGCAAACCCACCACGCGCGTCGGCGTGGAAAGCATTACCCTCGTTTCGGCGGAATCGACGAAGTGATTTGCGATTTGCGATACACGATTTATGCGCCCTGAAAAGAATCCAAAAGCGCCAGGACTGGCGCAATTCAAAAGCCTCCTCCGTTCGCCGCCAGGAAACGATTGGCTCGTCCCGCGAAATCCGCAATGAACCAAAAATTCGCCAAGGTGTTGAATCGTTTGGCGCGTAAATCGTAAATCGCAAATCGTGAATGCCCTGAACGCTTCCGAATTGGCGCTGCGGCTGGCCGCGTTGGGTTGCCCGCCGGAAAAGGCCGCCGAAATGGCGGCGCAACTGGATAAGCGGGCCCGGCAACTCGCTGAACGGAAAGGACGGAGCTACGAGGAGGCATTGGCGCATCTGCTCGATCTCATGAAGGAAGGCTGGGCGGCGAAGGAAAAAGGAATTTGAATTTGCGATTTCCGATTTACCATTTGCCGGATTGTCGCGCGGCGCAACGGTGACCCGTGAAATGGCGTGCCGCTCCTGAATCGTAAATCGAGAATCGCAAATGATTAGGCCCTGGCAAAAAATCGGCTCCCAACCGCTCGGCGATTTTCGCATCTTTACGGTGCGTTCCGATCGCGCGGTTTCGCCGCGGACCGGCAAAGAACACGACTTTTTCGTTATCGACTGCGTCAACTGGGTAAACCTCATCGCGGTCACGCCGGACAATCATCTCGTGATGGTGGAGCAGTACCGGCACGGCACCAGCACGGTGGAACTGGAAATCCCCGGCGGCATGCTGGACCGCGAAGACGCGTCCCCGGTCATCGCCGGCGTGCGCGAGTTGCGCGAGGAGACCGGATACGAAGGGGAAAACGCGCGGGTCATCGGCGAAATCTTTCCCAACCCGGCGATCATGAGCAACACCTGCCACACGGTGTTGGTCGAGAATTGCCGGCTGAAGCACGCCGTGGAATTCGATCACGGCGAAGACCTGCTCACGCGGCTGGTGCCTGTCGCAGACCTTACGCGTCTCGTTGCCGCGGGCAGGATCCGACACGCGGTCGTCGTCGTGGCGCTTTACCACTTTGAATTATGGCAACGCGGACTGGCCCATGACAAACGAGCAATGACGAATGACGAATGACGAAAGAAGCACGAAATCCGAATGACGAAACAAGCCGGGCTGACGAGCAAGATCTGTCTGCGACACGTTGGATACGCCGCCTAACAGCCGCTTAAGAATTCGTCATTCGTCATTCGGTTTTTCGTCTCACCACTTGGCCTGCCGCACCTTTTCCTTTTTCTCCTCCAGTTCGGCCAGGAACGATTTGCGGTCGCTGGTCAGTTGCTTTTCCAACTGTTCGATCGCCTCGAAATCGCGCTTGTCCACGGCCTTGGCGATCTCACCGTTCACGAACAATTCGCGCTCGGCGATCTTCGCTTTGCATTTGGATTCCAATTCGGCGATTTCCTTCTTTTGCTGCCCGGTGAGCCTGGTCACCGGCGACTTTTTGTTCAGTCGCTCCATGGCGAGTTCATAAGCGGTTTTCATGATTGCATTGTCAGTAGTCCGTGGTCAGTTGTCAGTAGCAATAAGCGTCGGCGGGTCACTCTACCCTTGATTACTGATTACCGATTACTGATTACTGATTACCGACCTGCGGTTTCTTTTTCCACGGCATGTCGGGAAACTTCGTCGGCACCTTGACGTCTTGTTTCGGGGGTTGCGCCATCTGCAGGTCCGGGTCGGTCGGCGCTGCCTGGCCGGGCGGCGCCATGTTGCCTTTCCACGACGCGATACGCGCTTGCAGCCCGTGGTGCTCGGCTGTTTTCTTGTCGCCGGCCTTCATGTAAAACAGCGAGAGATTCGTGTGAACGAGTTGTTCGTTGGGTCGAAGCTTTTCCGCCTTGTGACCTTCGGCGATGGCTGTGGCGTAGTCGCCTTTGCGGCAGTAAGCCATGCCCAGCGCAAGTTGCGCGTCAAAATGCGCCGGGTCTTCGGCCAGAATCGCTTGCAACTTTGCGATGGCGGAATCGTAATCGCCGGTGCTGAAAGCGAACATCGCGTCGTCGTATTGTTCCTGTAGCGTCGGCATAAATCTTTTTACAGATCCGCGCGTCACAGAGCGTCAACGAACTCCTCCACGCTCACGCCTGCCTGTTCCAAAATACCCCTGAGTGTGCCCCGACTGATTTCCCTGTGCATCGGCACCACACAGCCACGATTGCCCCGCCGCAAGATCACGTGACTGCCCCGTTGTCTTTTGAAAACAAAT
>DASPXS010000168.1:0-6426 GCA_035637175.1 Haliangiales bacterium
ACCCACAGGAGCAGCAACAGCACTCCGACGACGCACGTCTCCATCGTATAGAGGTTGCGCCATTGCTGCGAATCCTCGCGGAGGACACGGAAGTACAAGATCGTCAATCCCGCGAGGAGGACGATCAAACCCGCCGGCCACCAGCGGACCGGCGGCCGCTTGACGGAGCGGATGTCATCAGATGTGGTGGGCAGGGGACGAATTGGTTCTGTCATTGTCGTCTTACAGAGGAGTCCCATGGATGTGCGACACTCGGTAGCTGTCGAACCGTCGTTTCCCCTCACCCCGGCCCTCTCCCCCCGGGAAGCGAACATCGAAAATCGAACTTTGAAGGAACAGCCGCCGGAGTCACGCGGCCTGGTTCGAAGTTCGAGAAACAAATCACAGAAAAACATCCAACACCCAAAGGGGCACGTATCGCGCCGTATTCGATAAATGACGAATGACGAAAGAAATCCGAAGCCCGAATGTCGTGTCGAATCGCGCCTGCCTGGCGCATGGGCCGTTTCGTCATTCGAATTTCGTCATTCTTTCGGATTTGGCCATTCGTCATTCGGGTTTGAGAATTACGGTCTGTTCAATTCAAAAGGCCGGTCAGCGGACTGGGGAGAGCGGCCCGTGAGCGGGTGGTTCTTGGAAAGCCCCCATTCGTTTTTTCGAATGCATTGGGACCATGAACCAGTTCGTCCTCGTGCTCGTCGTCGTCCTCGTCCTCGAAGCCAAGCCATCCGATCGAGGACGAGGAGGAGGACGGGGACGAAAGGACGGTTCATGGAGTGAAATGGCGAGACCATTTCTAAAACAACCCTTGCAATTGGCGCCGCTGTTTCTTTGTCGGCCGGCCAAATCCCTTCGGGAAACGGATGGGCGATTGCGAGGCCTCCTCCCGCGCCCGCGCATACTCCTCGGGCGGGGTCAAATCTTCGAGAAACCTGCCGACGAGCTTTGCGCCCACACGTTGGTCCAGCAACGCGATCACCCTGACCGTGCGGTGGATGGGTCCGGCGAGCAGGGCGATCTCCTCGCCGATACGGAGATCGCGCGCCGGTTTGACGCGGTTGCCGCCGATCTTCACGTGACCCCCGTTGCACGCCTCCGTGGCGAGCGAACGGCTCTTGTATAGCCGCACCGCCCACAGCCATTTGTCAATGCGAACGCTTTCCGGCGCTGGCATGGACGGGAGATTAAACCGGCGCGTAAAAGATGCAATCTCCGCCGCGATAGAAATCAAAAAGGCGGCAAGGCTGCCGGCCGGACACAGAGAGCGGTCTTTTACTTCTTTGCCAGATCGGCGACGGCATCTTTCATTTCGTTGAGATGAACGTCCGCGGAAGGATTGTCGGTGACGTGCGCGATGTTGCCATCTTTGCCGATCAAAAAACTGACGCGGCGGGCCATGTTTTTGCTCGGCATCCGCGCGCCAAACTGGTCGGCAATCTTGCCCTCAAGGTCCACGAGCAGCGGAAAGTTCAGATTGTGTTTGGTGATGAATTTCTTGTGGCTTTCGCCGTCGTCGAAGCTGACGCCGAGGACCTGCACATTGTCCTTCTTCAGGTCGCTCATGCGATCGCGCAGGCCGCAGGCTTCCTTGGTGCAGCCGGGCGTGTCATCTTTGGGATAGAAATAGAGCAACACGACTTGTTTGCCCGCCAGGTCGGACAGTTTCCAGGTCTTGCCGTCCTGGTCTTTGGCTTCAAAATCGGGTGCTTTGTCGCCGGCTTTCGGCGTGTCTGCCCGACAAACGGTTGCTGCCGCCAGAAGGACCAGCGCCATCGTCAAGGCTGAGAGTATTTTCATAATGATTTCTCCGATGAGGTTTTTTGAATTGTGCGCCCTCAAAATGAACGAACGTCCCTGTCTTGTCAAACGGACACGCGCGGCTGACGCAGCCCGCTGACCTGCATTCCGGGCTAAAGCCGAACAACCCGGCCCGACTTCACCGATCGTTCTTCCGCCTCGCAGGTCTCGATGGCGCTGACGCCGTCCTGCGCAGTGACGACGGAGGGTGGTTTGCCGGCACGAATGCACTCGAGCATGTACTGCAACTCGCCGGCGTAACCGTCCTTGCCCCCGAGGCGCAGGGTTTGCGGGTCTTTGCCTTTCTCGAACAGCTTGAGCGCGTCTGCCCCGCGGGCGATGTCGTAATCCGCCGTCGCGCCTTCAAAGACGACCGTGTAACTCATGTTGAAGCCAAACCCGTCGGTCATGGCCCAACTCCCCTCCGCGCTGACGGAGGCACCGGACGCGACCTGATACTGGGTGACGACGTGGTCGATCGCGCCGCTGACTTTGCTGAAGCCGGTGGAAAAAACGCTCTGCGGCCGGCCGAAGCAGAATTGGACAAAATCGGTGTCGTGAATGTGCAGGTCGAGCAGCGCGCCGCCGGAAAGAGCACCGTCCAGGAAGAATTTCTGTCCCCAGGCGGGAGGTTGCGCCACGCGGCGAAAGCGCGCGCCCAGGACCTTTCCGTAAACGTTATCGGCGATGGCCGTTTTCAGCCATGCCCAATCCGGCCAGAAGCGAAGGCACATGGCCGGCATGAGAAAGGTCGGGGCACCGGCGGCGGCGGCGGCGATCTCCCGCGCCGACTTTGAGGTGCGCGCCAGCGGTTTTTCGCAGATGACATGCTTGCCGGCGCGGAGCGCGGCGATGGCCAGTTCGGGATGGGTGTGGGTCGGCGTGCAGAGGTCAACGAGCTGAACGGCCGCGTTCTCGAGCATCTGCGCGTAGTTGCGATAGCCGGCCACCCGGCTCATGTCGAGCTTGAGCGGTTCGGCGGAACCGACGTTGCCGGCCACCCGGGAGAGATCGCCGTCCAGATTGCGCCCGCTGGGATTGCAGAGAGCGGCAAGGCGGCAGCCTTGGATCTGCCGGTAGGCCTTGAGGTGCGTGGCGGCCATGAAGCCAAGGCCGACGATGCCGACGCCGACTCCGTTCGGGGTTTCGAGTTTCGAGTTCAAAGCCTGAGGCGAGGATTCCTTTGCGCTGTTGCTGTCCAGGTCAAAACGAAACAGATTCGACAAATTGTTTGGCGAGGCGTATGTCGGCTACGCGCTGGTTGCCGGCTTCGCGTTCGATGCAGAGGTTGCCCGTGAATTTCAGTTCGCCCAATGTGCGGAAAAATGCGCGCCAATTCACTTCGCCGGTCCCGACCACGACTTCGTCGCCCCAGGTGCCCGGAGTCGTGGTCCGGTTGGCGTCCTTGATATGACATTGCTTCAGCCAGGGGCCGAGCGTGCGCAGCGCCGTCACCGGGTCGCCCTTGTCGTAAAGGATCATGTTGGCCGGGTCGAAGTTCACACCGACGTTGGGGCGGTTCAGTTTCGTCAGAAAAGCGCGGAGGGTTTCGGCGCTCTCCTGGCCGGTTTCAAATCCCAGGTCGATGCCTTTGGCGGCGAATCGGTCGGCGATCAGGTTGATGCGTTCCGCCAATTTCCCGAAAGCCGGGTCGTTGTCGTCGTGCGGCAGAAAACCGGCGTGGAAGGTCACCAGCTTCAAGCCGAGCTGCCGGGCGATGACGGCGTTCGTCCCGATGTTTTTCCGGTTTTCCTCCCAGGTGGCATCCGACACGAGACCGCCGGTGCGACGAATCGATTCGAGGGACGAATAATCTTCGCCGGCGGTCCCGAACATGCCGGAGACCATGAGAATGTTGTTCCGACGAAACAACTCGACGCTCTTGCCCCAGGCGGCCGGCTTCTCACGGAACGGGTCGAGCGCGATTTGGACCCGGCTGACGCCGATGGCCTGGAGTTGTTGGACGAGGTTATTCGGGTCAGTCGGTTGGAGAGACCAACTGCAGATCGCGAGGCGTTGAGCCAGTGATGATGCCATGTTTCGTTGCCGGGCCTGCGGGCCGGTCGCCCGGTTGAACCCGGACAATTGCGGCCAAGGTTGCGCGGCATTGAATTGACCTTCAGCGTGTGCCGCGCAGTGGAATGCCTTTCAGTTTTTCGACGAAATCAATAAAGCCGTTCGCCTGCGATTTCAATCGCTCCCGTATTTCGGGGTCTTTCAAACGGCCGTTGTCATCCAGCAAATCGTCGATATTGGGCAAAAAGACGCGGTTCGGATAAAGGAACGCGTTGCGGTAACCAAAGATCGCCTGCAACTGTTCGACCGGTCGAAGCGCGCCCCACATGCCGGCCGCCAGTCCGACAAAGCAGGCCGGCCGATCCAAGAAACTCTCCGGAAACTTCAGCATGTCGATGAAATACTTCAGCACACCGGGGATGCCGCCATTATACTCCGGACTGACGACGACAACCCCGGATGCCCGCAAAATTGCGTCGGCGAACGGATGAAACGCCTTTGGCTTTTCGGCGTAGGAGGTTGGGAAAAAAATCTCCGGCGGCAGCCTGGCGAGGTCGAGAACTTCCAGCGGCACCTTCAGCTCGGCGTAAATTTCTTCGACGTGCCGCGCCACCTTGCGAGTGTTGCTGCCGGGACGATTGGTTCCAATGACTAAAGAAAGCACGCGAAGGAGCATGGTGAAGAACAACCAGAAGTGCAAGTTTGAACCCTGCGGCGCCGGCGCCTCCGGGGCGCATCTTGATACACCCACCATCGCTGAAGCGGCCCCTCTCCCTGCGAGGCACGAGCGGGGGAGAGGGAATCGCGGCTGGCTTGATCACGATGCGCCCTGGGCGCCCCCGTTTCTCCAGGGCGGACAGCGGCGGAAGTCATTCCGGTGGCGGGGTGGAATCGGAAGGCAACCTACCGGCGCAAGGCCGATGCAACGAGCAGAGCCCAATACGGAATGGAGGCGAGGTAGAGGCCCGCAATAGCGACGCGCAAACCGAAATGTTGCTTTCGGTTCCGACAAATCAACGCCACTCCGGCCAGATTCACGCCCGCCGCCAGCAAGGAGGCGGCGATGAGCCAGGCGAGGTTCAACGTTTTCAACGCAACGAAACCGGACAACAGCAGGGTCAAAAAGCACAGCGCGAAACCAAAATAAACCGTGAAGGGAACATTCGTGAAATCATGAGCCGCCGGTTGACCGCAAATTTCGCCGGCCAGCGCAAACAGGTTGGCGCGTTCACCCGTTTCAATCAGAATCGTGTCCTGGAAAGTGAGCGCCACGCGCAATTGCGTTCCGCGCGGCAGAGGCTCTATCGCAACCGTTCCTGAAAAGGCGTGGTCGAGAAACGCATGAACCTTTTGTTTGGCTGCCTTCTCGAAACGAATCGTTCGGGCATCCGGACCGGTATGGATGGTGAACCCGCGGGCGGCAAGCGTTTGCACCACGTGTTGCGCCGTCACGAGCGGATCGTGGTCGCTCCGGGTTTCGTAATCGATCGTGAGATTCGTAATGAAGATCCCCAGGGGAACGCCCCTCAGCCTGGCGAAGATAAATTCCAAAAGGTTGGCCGCGACAAGTCCCGCGATACTCACCACAAAAAACTGGGCTTGCATGAAAGCAAACCCGGCAAAGGAAATGTCGGACCGAACGAGCATCCAAACGACCAGAGGTGACACCAGGCAAAGCAACAGACTGGCCCGCCAATAGAGCCTTTCTCTTTCGATTTCTGACACCGGCACACGTTTGTTCCCGGCGATCATAAGCGCGCCTCACTGCATGAGCTTTCTCCGGGGCGAACGCCGCAGCCCGTTTTGAAACCACAGCCGCCAGACCATCCAGATCGCTTCCCAAACGATTCGGCCGGACATTTTCGAGCTGCCCTGAAGACGGTCGGTGAAAATGATCGGCACTTCCAGGATCCGCATCCCCTGCCGCCAGAGCTTGTGCGTCATCTCGATTTGAAAACTGTAGCCGTTGGAGCGGATGTTTTGGAGATCGATGGCTTGCAGCGCGCGGCGGCGAAAACATTTGTAGCCGCCGGTCGGATCGGTGAACGGCATGCCGGTGACGAGCTGCACATATTTGGCGGCCCCTTTGCTGAGCATCAATCGGCCCAGCGGCCAGTTGATGACCCGAATGCCGTTGCAATAACGCGAGCCGAGAACAAGGTCGGCGTCCCTCGCCGCTTCCAGAAATTTCGGGATGTCGTCGGGATTGTGCGAGAAATCGCCGTCCATTTCAAAAACGAACTCGTAATCCCGTTCCAACGCCCAGGCAAAGCCCGCGCAATAAGCCCGGCCCAGGCCGTTCTTTTCCGCGCGATGCAGGACGTGAATTTGCGGATGCCGGGAGGCGAGGTCGTCCGCGACTTTACCCGTGCCGTCGGGTGAATTGTCGTCCACCACCAGCAGGTCCACCGGGATCGGCAGCGCCAACAATCGGGCCGCCAGCGGCGGGAGATTGTCGCGTTCGTTATAGGTCGGGACAATGACGAGGGTGTTGCTGCTCATGGCGCAAAGTCGCGCAGACTTTTAAGCGACCGGCTGCACGAACACAAGCGGGAAGCGAGGCGGGAAAGGGAGCGGGGAGTGATGGAGGATTGGAGAAATGGAGTGTTGGAG
>DASPXS010000169.1:0-7700 GCA_035637175.1 Haliangiales bacterium
GCGCCAATCCTCGTTCCTCCAGTCGGGCCAGCGTCCATTGGTACTCTGCGACGAGTTGATCCACGACGTTGCGATTCTTCAATTCCGGCGGCAGGACTTCCCAGGTGTATGTCTCCATCTCAATATGCGAACAGAATACAGGATTCTTCTTCATCAGGTCCATCACACCAAGAAGATGGTCGGAAGTCGTGTCGAACAAAGTCGTCGGTTTGCTGTGCAGCGGAATGTGGAAATGGATGCGCCACTCCGCCGCAGGTTGATGGCCGATGGTTGATGGTTGAGCGAGGGCGACGCCGAGATCGCGATAGCGTCGGAGCGAGCCGTCAACGGCACGCTGAACCACCTGATGCAGATAGATATCGTCGGCGAAAGCTTTCAAGGCATCGCGCGCGTCCGGCGTCGGGCAAACGCGCAGCGCGGAGCTGAAATGGAGTTTGCTGATTTTGATGCGGTGTTGTTGCAGACGGCGGACGGCCTCATCCGGTTCTTCGAATTCCACGGCCAGATGGCAAGTGTCGTAGTTCACGCCCAAGTGCGCGTCGAGCCGGGCATCCCCCGGCCGGTCGGCCCGCAGCAGCTCAAAGAATTTTACCGTTTCTTCGCTGGTTTCCAGATAACAGAGCGGCTCCGGCTCCAGTCCCAGGTGCAACACTTTCCCGATCCGCTCGCTCAGCTTCGCAATGTGCTCGACGCAGCGCCAAAGCTGGTCGCGCAGGGCCTGCTCCTGTTCCTTTGTGGAGATGAATTCCTTGAACGAACCGGGGACCGTGCTGATGCTGCCTTCAACGCCCTCGGGCACCAGTTGCGCGAGCAGGTCGAACAAGCGGTTCGTGTATTCCACCCGCTCGTTGGTCGTCCAATCCGGCGCATAAACCTGATCCTTGACCGGCGTGCCGTGGAAGCGGCCGTAGGGAAATCCGTTGATCGTGAAAATGTAGCAGTTGTTTTGGTCGAGCCATTTCCGGAAGGCGAGCAGCGCCGCGGTGCCCGAGAGTTCGCGCGCGGCCTGATCGCTCAGGCGCAGTCCGATCGCGTAAGGTTTGTCCGGACATACCCGGTCACGCACCGGCAACGTGAAACGTTGAAGATTGTCGAACGTCTCTCCCCACGTTTCGCCGCGATGAATGTTCGTGCAGTAGGCGAGGTGAATGCCGTGACCGAGTTTCATTTATTGCGGAAGGCTTAACAGCAAACCGCCCGACCGGCGAGCGTCTTCCGGGTCTCAGGCAACATTCATCCCCTGCCCGCTTTGCTTTCGCTTGCGGCCTGGACTGCGCTCGAAGAATCTTCCACCGCTTCGCGAATGGTCTTCTTGAACCGCTCGATTCCTTCATCAAACGCGGCGGCGATGGGCAGAACGGGCGTTTTGCGAATCTTGCGCTTGAATTTCTTCAGGTTTTCCTCGGCGACCGGTTCGTCCATCTTGTTCGCGGCGACGACGCGCGGCCTTTCCAGGAGCGCCGGATCGTAAAGGTCGAGTTCGTTGAGCAGGTTCCGGTAATCGTCCCACGGTTGGCGGCCGTCGCTGCCGGCCATGTCGAGCAGCAGCACGAGAATTTTGCAGCGTTCGATATGGCGGAGAAACGAGTGGCCGAGGCCGACGTTTTTGTGGGCGCCTTCGATGAGACCGGGCACGTCACAGACCGTGAGGCGGTTCCAGTCAGAATATTCCACGATGCCAATTTGCGGATGGAGCGTCGTGAATGGATAGGGCGCGATTTTCGGTCGTGCCTTGGAAATGGCGGTGAGCAACGTCGATTTGCCGGCGTTGGGATAACCGACCAGGCCGACGTCCGCAATGATCCGCAATTCCAGCAGAAAGTCACCTTCCTCGCCCGGTTCGCCGGGTTGGGCGAAACGCGGCGCCTGCCGCGCGGCGGTGGCAAAGTTGCGGTTGCCCAGCCCGCCGCGACCGCCTTTGCGGAGCACGAACTGTTGGCCGTTTTCGACCAAGTCGGCGACCAGTTCGCCCTTTTCCCGCGGCCGGGCGGGCTGCGTCTCATTGGCTTCCTGGGCGAGGTTGATTTCGAGGGCCCGCTCTCTTCCGGCGTAACGCAACATCGCGCGTTTTCGGGTGGCGACCTGCAACACTCCGGATTTCGATTCCTCGCCACTCTCCGCGTCCGCTTCCCCCGGTTTGGTCGCCGCCAATCGCCAGACCAGGGTGCCGCACGGGACTTTCACCAGCAGATCTTTTCCGGCATGACCGTCCATCCCTTTGCCCATGCCGTTCTCGCCGTTTTGCGCGAGGAGTCGCGGCTGATAATACTGCGCGATGAGATTGTTCAAATCGTGGTCGGCCTGCAAAATCACATCGCCGCCGCGCCCGCCGTTGCCGCCCGCCGGGCCGCCCTTGGGCCGGAATGTTTCCCGCAGGAAAGCGACACATCCCTTCCCGCCGTGACCGGCGTGCGCGAAAATTTTGACTTCGTCGATGAACATAAGGCAGGAACCGAGAGTTGGGATGTTGGGGCGGTGGGACGCTGCCTTCGTTCCCATCACCCCAACACCCCATTTTGTTTTCAGTCCGTCGCCAACTTATCACAGGCCGGTTCGGCTAACAAAAAAGGCGAGGCCGATGACCTCGCCATGAGAAAATTCCCGGAAGCAACTAATTGCCGGACGCAATGGCTGCCGGCAGCACGTTGATCCGTTTGCTGTCCTTGTCGAAATGCACCTTGCCGTCCACCAGAGCGAACAATGTCCAGTCGCGTCCCGTACCGACATTCCTGCCGGCGATGAATTTCGTGCCCCGCTGACGGACGAGGATGCTGCCCGCGGTGACGAGTTCGCCGCCAAACCGTTTCACCCCGAGCCTTTTGCTGACGCTGTCCCGTCCGTTGCGGACGCTGCCGCCGCCTTTCTTGTGTGCCATAAAACTTAGGCTTTGATTTCTTTAATTTTGACGACCGTCAATTCCTGGCGGTGCCCGATGGTCTTGTGGTAGCCCTTGCGCCGTTTCATCTTGAAAGCGATTTTCTTTGGCCCGCGCTTGTGTTCCATCACATCGGCCACCACGCTGGCCTGCGGCACCGTCGGCGAGCCGACCGTCACTTTGCCGTCATGGTTGACAAGCAAAACGCGCTCGAATGTGAAGGGTTGACCCGCCTCAACCGCCAGTCGTTCAATTTCCAGCGTGTCGCCCGGAGTCACCCGGTACTGCTTTCCACCCGTTTCCACTACAGCGTACATGGCATTTCCAAAAAGGGAGGGTGATGACACCAAAAACCAAAAGACGTGTCAATGCCTGATTTTCCGTTGGGCCCGATCCAGGGTCAGTTCAAGAATCGTCGCAAGAGCCGTAGCCACCGAGGTTACGAGGTGGAAGTGTTTTTCGTGCCAAAATCCGCCTCCTTACGTCGGCGGCTACCATTTCTTGAACTCACCCTCGGCCCGATCGGACTTGGCCGCAACGATTCAATTGAATTCGGGAGACCGCGCGCCTGGCGAACCGCTTTCCGCCACCTATGAATAAGTGGAACATTTTTTGTTATAGGTATAACAAATTCCGTACCCATCCGGCTCTTTGCCCCGGCTGATCCCGGAAAATTATGGTCGTGCGACCCGTCCGTTGCTATCTAGGATCGCACCAGAATGAGCCACCAACCGAATCGGACTCGCCGTCTGTTTTTTTTCCCGGTTCTGTTCACCGCAGTCCTGATGGGCAACAGTGCCTTCGCCGACTGGTGGGAGCAGCCGCACGACAAATGGTATTTGAAGGACGACTGGAAAGCGGGGGAAGTGGACGGCTATGCGCCAACGTTCACGCTGCAAAGTAATGCCACCGGCGGCTGGGTGGTGGCGTGGGGCAACCAGGGCGTTGAACTTGCGGTCAACGGCGCGTCAGTGATGAAAGAGGTGGACCGCGGGCTGGTTTACAACGCCGACCTGACGCCGTTCGTTCGCGGCGCGCGGGAAGTCAAACTGCAGTTCGGGCCGGGCCGCATCGTGGCCGAAGGCGAACTGGTGGACGATCGGGACCGCCGTTATCCGTTCGCGTCGGGCTGCGACTGGAATGTGCCGGTCGCCCCGGGGACACGACTGGCGTCGGCGGCAAAACCCTATCGTCCGGGCGAATCGTCCGGGACGTTTCATGTTGCGCACAACGGGCTGCTGCTCCGTTACAATGACGAAGAACGCGGCAAAACCGCCATCAGCAAGACCCTCGCGCGCATTCAACGGCTGCGCGACCAATCCATTTTTTTTCTGCGCCGCTTCCGGCCGGCCGAAGAGATTTTGAGTTTTTCGCCGGATACATTGTGGCGTCGCGCGGAGCGTTTCTCCGCGATGCCCGTTTCCGAGGCGGAAAAGATTCTCCAGGAACAGGCGATTCCGGCCCAAAAAGAGGGAAGGTTCACCAACGCGATCACGCTGGCGGACAAAGCGGGGACGCTGCTTGCGCCGGCGGAATTGGCCATTGCCGCCGCTCGCAAGGTGGAAGAAGTCGAACGGCAAATCCAGCATTTCACCGCGTGCGCCGCCATGCTGACGCTGTCCGCGCAGGCGGCCCAAAGCGTCAAAGACAGTCTGGATGAAGCGTGGCGGCGGATGGTGATCGCGCGCTACGAGGCGAGCTTCAACGACTGGGCCGGCGTGCAGAAGCATGTCGCGACGGCGCGGGAAGTTCTGTCAGCCCTGCGTCCACGATTCGCGTTACCCGGCGTGTCGTTCACCGACGCCCCGGATGAATTTCCGGAAGATCGGTTTGCCTGGCTGAATGTGGCGGAATTGATGGGCAACGATCCGGCCCGGTGGCCGTTCGTGATCGCGCCGTCGGCGTCGGGGTATCTCGATCTGACCGGCCGCTGGCAGTTTCATACCGACCCGAACAACGAAGGCGTGCAACTGGGCTGGCACACGACACAACCGGACACCGCCGGCTGGAAGAGACTCTTTGCGCCGGAACCGTGGGAGCGGCAGGGCGTCCGGGAAGATAATCCGGAAAGCCCCGGCGACGCGCCCTACCATCCGGCCGACGCCCGGTTCGGCGACAAGCCTTACAACGGGTTTGCCTGGTATCGCAAGTCCGTGCTGGTCCCGGCAGCCTGGAAAGGAAAGAAAATTTTGTTGTCCACCGGCCAGGTCCAGGACTGGGCGCGGATTTTCATCAATGGCAATCCGCTCGGAACGGGCGAACCGAATCCGCCTGTGAACCGCCAGGTGCCGGGCGAGCTGATCCGTTTCGGCCAGGAGAACCTCATCGCCGTGCAGGTCTATAACCACGACAATTTCGGCGGCATCACAAGCGGTCCGCTGGCGCTCTACCTCGAGGGCGACGCGCCGGAACTGGTTGAAACGCCGGGCCCGCTGTCTTACGTCAGGGAATATGCCTGGCCGCCGGCAAACGCCGGAGCGCATTTTACATT
Source organism: Haliangiales bacterium (assembly GCA_035637175.1). GTDB lineage: Bacteria > Verrucomicrobiota > Verrucomicrobiia > Limisphaerales > AV2 > AV2. Next base: position 5,367 of record DASPXS010000169.1, read on the forward strand.
TTTCGCCGGTGCGCTCTCGCCCGCGGTGGTGGTGGCCACGGACGAGCCGACCTTCGAGCTGTGGGGTTGGGAAGCGCGCGGTTACGCGCCGCCGACCAACGTCACCTTCGCCACGCGCAAGGGAATTCAAAGGCTCGCACTCGATCACGACGGCCAGATGCGGTTGAACGGACAGATTCTTTCGGAAAACTGGATCAGACTTCAGGGATCTGATGCCGATGCGTTGATCGCGCTCGAGCGCCAGCCCGTCTCCCTCACCTGGCAAACGAACGCGCAGGCGGCCAAAGGACTGGTCCTGTCGTTCGACCGCGGTCCGGTCCGCGCCGTGATGCTGTCCCTGCCGGTCGGAACGCGTCTGAACGAAACCGACTGTCGTTTCTGGGCGCGGATGCTGCGGCGCTACCCGGTCGCGGCCAGTGAAGGCACCTGGTTTGATCGGGTTCTGGCGACGGTGGATCCGCTCCTGCGCCGCCACACAATCCGGTACCATTATTTCGACACCGGCGGTTTTGGCGACCTGGCGCCGCTGACCGCCGCCCCGGTGCCGATGCTGTTCAGTTACGGTTTGCAGCACCGTCATCCCCACCTGCAGATCGGCGGCACGAAGACGACGATTTACCACTCCGGCCATGCGCCCTACCGCGTGGTGGAGAATGAGGAAACAGTGCAATACCGCGCCCGCGCCGTGGACCGATCGAACGTGATGAAAGGCGTCGGCGAACTGTTCGGCAAAGCAAAGCCGGCATTCAATGCGCGGGGTGGCGTGAGCGAAGACGAAATGTTCCGCCGGTTGGGTCAATGGGGCTTCGATCATTGTCGTTACGCGTTCGCCTTTCACGCCGACTGGGACCTGCCGTTGGTGGAGTACCTCGGCGGACCGCTCCGCGAAGGCAACCAAGCGACCTGGCAACGGCTTGATGAGCTCGTGGACAAATGCAATCGCGCCGACTTGCAGATGATGCTCTGCTGGTTTTTCAACGAAGACGCGCCGCAAAGCGACACTGCCGGCGCGGTCCGCAACAGCACACGCTACTGGCGCGCGCATCCGGAGACGAAGACAAACGTTTTTGAACTCTGGAAGCAAATCGCCGCCCGCTACGCCGATCAACCGGAGTGGGCCGTTTCCTATGACTTTTTCAACGAACCCGCCTACCTGAATCCCGATCATTGGAACGAGCTGATGGCGGAGTTGACCGCGGTCGTCCGTTCGGTGGACAAAAAGCATCTGATCGTGTGGGAATCCGCCGATGGCTGGGCGCAGCCGGAATGGTGTTCCTGGATGACACCGGTGAAAGACGCCAAAGCGCTCTACAGCTTCCACCACTACGGCAAACACCGGGGTTACGCCTACGACGAATATTATCCGGGCTACCGCTCCACCACGGAACGCACGCAGGTTGCGCCCTGGCTGGAGGCGATTCTTTTCTCGATTCGCAACCACGCGCCGATTCATTGCGGTGAGTTTGGCATTTCGATGATCCAACCCGACGAGGACGGCGAAGCGTGGCTCAACGATTACCTCGCGTTCTTCGAGCGGTTCGGCATCGGCTGGAACTGGTGGAATTACTCCGGCAGCGATGTTTACCGCACCGGGCTTTGCGCCGGCGACCGCACCAGCCCGTTCGTTCCGGTCTTGCAAAAGTGGATCAATCGCTCGGGCTGGGGCATTTCGCGGCGCGCGGCGAACCCTTAAAAACGGCCTGCCGGAACAGATCCCGGCAGGCTGTCGGCAGGTCGGCGAGTCCGGTGTTAAGTCCCGGCATTCCGGCAATCAGGAAAGGAAAATCCTTTTCAGCGTGGCCAGAATCCCGAGACCGATGGTCATCAGCGCCACGGATGAACCGCCGTCGGGAACGGACTTTGTGCCACAGGACGCCGAAGCAACCGTTGTTCCCGACGTCGTCGCGATCTCTTTGAGGCGAGATTCGATCGCGCCGTTCTCGCGGGCCAATGTGACGGCGCCGCTGGGAACGAGCAGGGAACGATTTATGAGGTCACCGAAATGGTCGATGGCATCAATGGGAGTGATCCGCCACGTTATGTGGGTGGCGCCGGGACCGACGGTTACTCGCTCGAACGCAAGCAGCTTGTTGTTATAGAAGCCCTCGACGGTTGCCGTCGGGGTCAATGTGCCCGCGTCCGGCAGGTCTGAGAACGGTTCCGCCATGATAGCGCCCGCCGCAGGCATGGCTGCGGACAATGTCGCCACAAAGGCAACCCGGCTGATAAATCTGCCGATTTTTCTTGTGGAGACATCTCGTACCTGGATTGACGGGTCTGTGATTTGAACTACACCATTAGCCATACTCTTATGTCCTTGTTTTGTTGTGATTA
>DASPXS010000170.1:0-8310 GCA_035637175.1 Haliangiales bacterium
CCCACGAGCCGATTGTCCACTTGAAAATCAATTTCTTTGGACCACTGAACGTAATTGCCGACGAACAAATCGAGCTTGCCGTCGTTGTCGTAGTCCATCCACGCCGCGCAGGTGCTCCAGTCGCTGCTCGAACCTGCGACACCGGCCTGGTCTGTTAGCTCCTCGAATTTTCCCTTTCCCCGGTTGTGGAACAGATGGTTGCCTCCCACCGCGGTGATGAAGACGTCGTCCAGGCCATCGTTGTCGTAATCTCCGATCGCCACGCCCATGCCGTAGAAACTCACGTCCAGACCGGAACCGGCGGTGACATCAGTGAAGCGGCCTTTGCCATCGTTGTGATACAAAGCGGCAGTAGTGGGTTTTCTGCCTCCGGGGACGTGTCCGGGCCAGTAGGTCGAGTTGATAAATAGCAAGTCGGGAGCGCCGTCGTTGTCGAAGTCGAAGAAAGCGACTCCCCCGCCCATGGTCTCCGGCAATAATTTGTCGCCGTAAGCGCCGTTGTTATGCACAAAGGTGAGGCCCGCTTCCGCGGTGATGTCCGTGAATTTCGCGACGGGAATTTCGGAGTCGGACGGTGCCTGCGGAGTGGCGGATTTCCCGTCGGCGAGAGGAGATTTGGCGCCGGTTTGTTTGCGTTCCAGCAGGAACGTCACGCCGGCGACCATTCCGCAGACCAACAGCAGTACGACCAGCGACCGGCGAAACGCGCGACCAACGCCCGCGTCATCGCGTCCGGCGGATGGTTCGCGTTCTGGGCCGGTGCCATTCATCGCCGGAAGGATTTCAACACGGCTCAACCAGGGTGAATAGTTATTTCTGTTCATTTTCGCAATTCCGGCAAAAGTTGATGCGTGATTCCGGCGACACCCATTCGCAATCGTTCATTCCGCTGGGCGTTGGTGTTTCTGTTTTGGACGCTCATTGGACTTTCCTTCGCCAGCCAGTTTTATTTGTCGAGTTACAAGGCCGGACGCCCCGTCACGTGGGGCCAGGCGGTGAGCTGGTCGCTGGGCGACTGGTATGTGTGGGCGATCGTCTCGCTGCCAATCATTCTCCTGGCGCGACGGTTTCGTTTCGACGACGTGAAATGGGTCCGCAACGTGGCGATCCATCTGGCGGCCAGCGCGGTTTGCTCACTGGTTTACATGCTGCTGCGCGCGTGGGTGGGACAGGCGCAAAGCCTGATGGCGGGAAAACCGGTTTCGTTTGCCGAAACGTTTGCTCCGTTGCTGGTGAAGACGTTTCATTTCAACGTGCTGATTTACTGGGTCATCGTCAGCGTGAGCCACGCGTTTGATTACTATCGGCAGGTGCAGGAACGTGAACTCCGCGCCGCTGAATTGGAAAAACGGCTCGCGCAGGCGAAATTGCAGGCGTTGCAGATGCAGCTTAATCCGCATTTCCTGTTCAACACGCTGCACGCGATTTCGTCGCTGATGCACAAGGACGTTGAGTCGGCGGACCGGATGATCACGCGTCTCAGTGATTTGTTGCGCTACGCGCTGGAGCACACCGATGCCCGGGAAGTGCCGCTGCGGCAGGAACTGGACTTTTTGCGTCGCTACCTGGAAATCGAGCAGACGCGTTTCGGAGACCGGCTCGCCGTACGCATGAACATCGAGCCGGACGCACTCGAGGCGCTGGTGCCGAACCTGCTGCTGCAACCGCTGGTGGAAAACGCCATCCGCCACGGCCTTGAACCGCGGGCCGGACCGGGCCGGATCGAGCTGCGCGCCCGGTGCGAAGACGGAAGACTGAAAGTGGAAGTACGCGACAACGGCAAGGGCTTGTCGGACGGCCGGGCGCCGGAGGAAGGGGTTGGGTTGTCCAACACCCGCGCGCGCCTGCAGCAGCTCTACGCAAGGGACAACGGTTTGAACTGGCCAACGCGCCCGGGGGCGGGCTGGCGGTTTGTGTTGAACTGCCGTTTCATCCGGCCAATAAAACCGGCGCGGGCGCGGAAGCAGCCCCAGGGTGAGTTCAAGAATCGTCGCAAGGGCCGTAGCCGCCGAGGTTACGAGGCGGCAGTGTTTTTCGTGCCAAAATCCGCCTCCTTGCTTCGGCGGCTACCCTTCTTGAACTCACCCTCGCAAGGAGCCATTGCGCGATGAATTTTTTTATTGCGGATTCGGCGGAGCAGAGAGACAAGTCTATCCGCGGTGGTTTGGAGGAAGCACAGGGTGTCGTTCGGCCCGCTCAAACGCGGCTGTCGGCGAGGTATTTTAACGGGGCATGATAATTCAAGAAAAAGCAGTGGACATTTTGCTGGTCGAGGACGACCCCCACGACGCGGCCATGACGTTGCGGGCGCTGAAAGAGCGCAATGTCGGCGACCGGGTGTTCCATGTCATTGACGGCGACGAGGCGCTGGATTTTATTTTTGCCACCGGTCTTTACGGCGAATGGGCGCCCTCGAGTCCCCCCAAGTTGATTCTGCTGGATTTGAAACTGCGAAAGGTCAGCGGTCTGGAGGTGCTGCGGGAGTTGAAAGCGCAGGAGATGACGAAGATCATTCCCGTGGTGGTCCTGACATCGTCGTGCGAGGAAATCAAGAGCGTGGAGAGCTACAAACTGGGTGTGAACAGTTACGTGGTCAAACCCGCCGACAGCAGGAAATACGCGCAAATCATCGGCGATGTGGGCTACTACTGGCTGTCCGTCAATCAGCCGCCGTATCGCTAGACCGGCGAATCCAACCGGCCGTTCGAACTCGCGTGTTGAATTTCCAATCGTGAAAATGCGGACCCTCATTGTGGACGACGAGCCGCTGGCGCGGGAGCGGATTCGCAAGTTGCTGCAGAGAGAAACCGACGTGGAAATCCTCGGCGAGTGCGGCGATGGCCGCGAGGCGGTGGCCGCGATCCGCCGGGACAGGCCCGACCTGGTTTTTCTCGACGTGCAGATGCCCGAGTTGGACGGCTTCGGCGTGCTGGAGCATCTCGCCCGCGAAACATTGCCCGCGGTGGTTTTCGTGACGGCCTACGACCAGTTCGCGTTGCGCGCGTTCGAGGTGCACGCGCTCGATTACCTGCTCAAACCGTTCGACCGTGAGCGTTTTGAAAAAACACTGGAACGCGTGCGCGATCAGTTCCAGGCCCGACAGACGGCCCAACTCAGTCATCGGATTTCAGAATTGCTCGCCGATCTCAAGACCGGCGCCAAACAGCCGGACCGCCTGGCCATCAAGTCGGGCGGCAAGGTGGTGTTTGTGAGAATCGAGGAGGTGGACTGGATTGAAGCCGCCGACAATTACGTCAACCTGCACGTCGGAAACAACTCCCATCTGCATCGGCAGACGATGGCCGCGTTGGAGGGCAAACTTCCCGCCGACAAATTCCTGCGCATCAGCCGCTCGACGATCGTCAACATCGAACAGATCAAAGAGCTGCAGCCGCTCTTTCACGGCGAATACGCGGTCATCCTGCGCAACGGCACCCGGCTGACGCTGAGCCGCTCGCATCGCGAAAAATTGAACCGGCTCTTGGGCAAGGCGACTTGAGCTTTCGGATGCTCGCTACCAGGAATCAGACGGTCTCCTACTGGCTCACGCGCTTTGTCATTCTGCGATTGCTGGGCCTGGTCTATTTCGTTGCGTTTCTCATCGCGGCGCGACAAATCGCTCCATTGATCGGTCGCGACGGTCTTTTGCCGGCAGAAACGTTTTTGCGCCGTGTGCGGGAGCACTACGGTTCCGGTCTGAGCGCTTTCCTGCAGGTTCCGAGTCTCTTTTGGTTCAACGTCAGCGACGGTTTCCTGGTCGCCGTCGCCTGGGTGGGGGTGGCGTTGTCGCTGATCGTGTTGCTGGGTTATGCGAACGCGATCCTGCTGGCGGTTCTTTGGGCGTTCTACCTTTCGTTCGTTCACATCGGGCAGGACTGGTATTCTTACGGCTGGGAGATCCAGCTTTTGGAGACCGGCTTTCTGGGCATCTTTCTTTGCCCGCTGTTGGACGGACGTCCGTTTCCCCGCCGGCCGCCTCCGACACCGGTCATCTGGCTGTTCCGCTGGCTGGCGTTCCGAATCATGTTCGGCGCAGGACTGATCAAAATCCGCGGCGATACCTGCTGGGGCGACCTGACCTGTCTTTACTATCACTACGAAACACAGCCGATTCCGAATCCGTTGAGCTGGTGGCTCCATTTCCGGCCGCACTGGTTCCACAAGTTCGGCGCGCTGTGGAACCATTTCATCGAGTTGATCGTGCCGTGGTTTGCGTTTTGGCCGCGCGCCGCGCGGCACATCGCGGGCGTTCTGCTGGTCAGTTTTCAGATCGTCTTGATCCTCAGCGGCAATCTCTCCTTCCTCAACTGGCTCACGATGGTGCCGATGCTGGCCTGCTTCGATGATTCGTTGCTGCGCCGCGTCGTGCCGGGGCGATGGGTGAACCACGCTGTCCAGGCCGCGGAGACGGCCAGACCGTCGCGCGCGCAGGAAGCGCTGGCCGCCGCGTTGGCGGTGGTCGTGGCGCTGCTGAGCCTCAACCCGGTGATCAATCTGCTTTCGCCGAACCAGATTATGAACACGTCATTCAACCCTTTGCATCTGGTCAACACCTACGGGGCATTCGGCAGTGTCGGCCGAGAACGTCGTGAAATTGTTTTTGAAGGGACGGACGATAGGGTCGTCAGCGAGCGAACGCAGTGGAAGGAATACGAGTTCAAGTGCAAACCGGGCGATCCGATGCGGCGGCCCTGCGTCATCAGTCCCTATCACTCCCGGCTCGATTGGCAGATCTGGTTTGCGGCGATGTCCGTGCCGCAGGAATATCCCTGGACGGTCCATTTTGTCTGGAAACTGCTGCATAACGACGCCGGCACACTCGGTTTGCTGGCGAACAATCCGTTTCCCGCCAAACCGCCCCGTTACATTCGCGCCGAGCTGTTCCGATATGAGTTTGCGCCGCCGGCCGATCCGAGCGGCGCCTGGTGGAGGCGCACGCCGCTCGGGCTCTGGCTGCCGCCGCTGGCCGTGGACAGTCCGCAACTGCGCGGATTCCTCGTTGATTACGGATGGTTGCCTGCCGCCGGGGATGCCGGTCCCCGTGGAGGAAATTGAAAGTTGCGTTAACGTTGGCCGGCAGCCTCTTTTCGCCGTGACCCGTCGGTGATACAACCATTCGTGCAATTCGACCGCGACAAACTGAAAAGGGCCGTGGTTGACCTGGCGAAAGAGGGCGTCTTCATCGGCACTTCTTCCTGGAAGTACCCCGGCTGGCGCGGGACCCTTTACGATGACGCCCGCTATGTCTGGCACGGCAGGTTTTCACAGACGCGTTTCGAGCGGCATTGTCTGGCGGAGTATGCGGATGTGTTCAAGACCGTCTCGGTCGATGCCGCTTACTACAAGTTTCCCGACCGCCAATTCTGGGAAAGGCTCGTTGCGGAAGTGCCCGGCGATTTCCTGTTCTCCCTCAAAGTCACGGACGAACTCACCGTGAAACGCTTTCCCAAACTGCCGCGGTTCGGCGCGCGCGCCGGCCAGCCCAACCCGAACTTTTTGGACCCGGCGCTTTTCGCCTCGGCATTTCTGGCCGTGTGCGAACCGTTCAAGCAGAACATCGGGTTGCTCATGTTTGAATTTTCGCGTTTTTATCCAGGTGACTTTGCGCGCGGGGAGGATTTTGTCGAGGCGCTGGACCGTTTTCTCGCGCAGCTTCCCAAAGGCTGGCGCTATGGCGTCGAAATTCGAAACCGGCATTTCCTTCGGGACGGGTATTTTTCGACGCTGGCGCGGCACGGTGTCTCCCACATTTACAACAGTTGGGCCGACATGCCGGCGGTGAGCGAGCAGGCCGCCATCACCGCCAGCCGCACGTGTCCCGAGTTTTTTGGGGCCAGGTTTCTGCTCAAACCGGGGCGCGGATACGAGGAGGCGGTCAGGCTTTTCAGTCCGTACCAACGCATCCGGGAACCTTATCCCGAGGGGCGCGCGGCCGCCGTCAGCCTGATCCAGGCGGCCAAGGCGGCCGGCCATCGGGCGAAGGCATTCATTTACGTGAACAATCGGTTTGAAGGAAACGCGTTGGAGACAATCAGCGCCATCCTCGCCGAGGCCGGCGCGGTCGGTTGACGGAGTTCAGGTCCCGCGTTGAACGATCGCCGGACATTCGTGGCGCAGAGCCCTGTCAACGGGCCGTGTCCGCGAACGAAGATGGCGCCGGGTTCGGCGTGAGCGCAAGGTCGGTGACCGGTCAAAGTTTTAAGATCCAATCGCAGGGGCATGGGCAATGCGGGCCAGTTCCACACTTTGCAAAGTGTGGAACCCTAGGGTAATGGGCCATCCGCTTTTTCATAAAACGTCAGGGTGTATCCGGACAAACATCCCGCAGAGGGCAACTCTGCGACATGAAGCGACACGACAGACTGCGAATCTGCGCAATTTCTCCGGCCTTGCGGATTGGCCAGAGACTCCTGGCGGGCAAGTGAAGTTTTCCAGTCAGGCGCCGCTTCTAATCACCGAAAAACGGGAAGAGCCTGGCCATCTCCGCCTTATCGGGGCGCCGGCCGTATTCGCAAATTTCAAAGGCTTCCGCGTATTTGACTTTGCCGGCACGCTCTTTGCCATACCACTCCTCGAGCCTGACGCGGAAGCGGTCGGCCACGGATTGATTGCGCCGGGCGAAACCGTCACGGACCTGCTTGTGACGTTGCTTCTGCTTCTCCGGGTCGGCGGGGAAAAGGTCAGCCGTGCCGTTCGCGCCGCCTTCGTCGAATTGCGAGACAATCACACCCAGGGCGTCGAGTTTCTTTTCGATCACCGAATCGATGGACACCGCGATGTCCGGCTGGAACGGGTTCGGTTTCTGGAACGAGTCGGGGTAATAAAGGAAAACCGGGTTGTCTTTCAACGCCGGAACATCGGGACAGAAGAATGGAACGGTGACCATGTAAGCGGCATCCTGCACCAGCACGCCGGTGTAACGATGGTCGGGATGATAATCGTTCGGACGCGGGCCCATCACGATGTCGGCCTTCCATTCGCGAATCAGGCGCGTGAGGGTGCGGCGGTTTTCCACGGTCGGCAACAGTTCGCCGTCATGAATGTCCAGCACTTCCGTTTCGATGCCGAGAATCCGGGCCGCGGCTTCGACTTCAGCTTTGCGCCGCAGTGCCAGCGGTCCGCCCGCCTCGCGCCAGTGTCCGATGTCGCCGTTGGTGACGGAGACGAACTTGACCTTGTGGCCTTTGGCGGTCCACAACGCCGCGACGCCGCTCGCCTGGAGTTCGCAATCGTCCGGATGCGCGCCGAAACAGATGATGCGCAGCTTCGTGTTGTCCTTCACCGCTGCTGCGGCGACGGCCGAAAACGCAGTCAGGGACAGGAGCCCGGCCATCGCGGCGACGCGCAACAAGGCCGCGGTCAAGGCGCGAAATTGAAAATGTTTCATAAGGGTATCTTTCCTTCCAAAGTTCATTGGGAGCTTGAGCTATAAGTAGGAAGAGACCGCCTCGTCGTCAAAGCAAAACCGTAGTCGTGGCTTTCAAGCTACCGATTGCCGAAGGCAAGGGGATGTGTCGCGCAGTGACGCCTGAATCTCGCGCAGCACAGATTCGTGATAATTCGTGAAATTCGCGTAAGTCCGTGATTCGTGTTCATTCGTGGTCAGAAACAGCCTCAAAACGGGAGCCACTTCAGATTCAGAATGCGTTCCATCATCCAGGTGGCGGCCAGCAGCGCGATAATTGCCGAGCCGGCCTGGAAAGTGAGTCTTTGGTAAATCCACGAACCGCGCAGCCCGAAGGCCAACGGGAGAAAGGCCGCGACAATCGCCAGTTGTCCGAGTTCGACGCCCAGGTTGAATCCGACCAGGGCCAGCGCGAGCGTCTGCCGCGCCAGCCCGAGCTCGGCCAGCACGTTGGCAAATCCGAATCCGTGCACCAGCCCGAAACCAAACGCCACGACCCAGCCGCGCTCCGCCAGAATGGGCCGGATATTGTTAAGCGCCGCCAAGATGACCGAAGCGGCGATGGCGGGCTCCACCAGACGTGATGAAACCCGAACGATCCCCAGTGTCGCCAGACTCAGTGTGATCGAGTGCGCGATGGTGAAGGCGGTGACAATCTTCAACACGTTGATCAACGCCGGCCTGAAACGTTCCACCACGCGCCAGCCAGGAGCTTCGCGCTTCAGCACCGACGGCAGCAGCAACGCCAGCAAAAACAGAATGTGATCGAGGCCGGTCCAGATGTGCCGGACGCCTTCGCGATTGAAGTCCAGAAACTGTCGCCCGCGCGACGGTGCCAGCAGCGGGAATTGTTGCGTCGGTTTCTCCGGTTGGAAGACCCGGGTCTGCACTTTGCCGGCATATTC
>DASPXS010000171.1:0-8078 GCA_035637175.1 Haliangiales bacterium
GAACCGAGGCTCGCCTGGGGCGGCTGGATGCCGAGTCCGAGGTAACTCAAAAACGATTCATACAACAGAATCGAAGGGATCGTCAGCGTCAGATAGGTGATAATGATGCCGCCAACGTTCGGCAGAATGTGGCGTAATAGAATTCGTGTATGGCTCGCCCCCAGTGCTCGGCTGGCGTCCACGAACGGGCGTGTCCGCAACGACAATACCTGGCCGCGCACAATCCGGGCCATGGTCAGCCACGACACCGCGCCGAGGCCGGCGAACAACAACAGCATGTTGGCAGCCGCTCCCGCTTCCGGGAAAAAATTCCAGGACAGCCAACGCTTGAAGGGCTCCTCGAGGAGGGCAATCAGCACGATGACGAACACAAGGGAAGGCAACGAGTAGAGGACATCCACCAACCGCATCAGAACGCTGTCCCAACGCCCGCCGACATAGCCGGCAATCGCGCCCCACAACACGCCGATGACCAGACTGACCACCGCGCCCACAAGGCCCACGACCAACGAAATGCGCGCGCCATAAAAGACGCGGCTCAACAAATCGCGACCGTGAACGTCCGTGCCGAACCAATGCGTGGCGCTCGGCGGTTGAAATTGCGCGTCGGACAAGCTCGTGGGCGCCCAGGTCATCGCCCGCGGCACAAGGGAGGCGATGCCCGGCCGTTCAAGCCCGGGCCAGATCAAAGCCAGCAGAACGACGGCGAACAAAAACAGCCCGCTGAAGACAGCGACGCGGTTGCGCCGGAGTCGCCGCCAGGCCCGTTGACGGGGACTGGAATGAGGGCGAGGGGCGAGGGGCGAGGGGCCGGAGCTTGTGGTCTGCGGGCCGGTACTGCCCGGCTCCGGACGGTCGCCTCGCGCCTCGCGCCTCGCGCCGTTCTCATTCATACTTCACCCTGGGATCGAGCAGACTGTAGGCGAGGTCCACCAGCAGGTTCAGCAGCAGCAGCAGGAACGCGTACAGCAGCACGAGGCCCACGACCATCGGGTAGTCGCGGTTCGATGTGCCGTTGACCAGGAACACGCCGATGCCGGGAATTTGAAAAATAGTTTCGACGACGAATGAGCCGGTCAACAGATCGGCCAGCAACGGTCCGGAATAGGAGACGACCGGCAGCACGGCGAGCGGGAGGGCGTGCTTCAGCAGCACCGCTGTTTCGCTCAGGCCCTTGGCGCGCGCGGTCGTGATGAATCCGGCGTGCAGCGTGGTCAGCATTCCTTCGCGCGTCAGCCGGGCAATTTTTCCGGCGAAATAAAGGCCCAGCGTGAGCGTCGGCAGGATGACGTGCGCGGCTCCGCCCCAGAGCGCGACGGGGAACCAGCGCCATTTGATGGCGAACAGCACGATGAGGACCGGTCCGACGACCAGCGCCGGCACGCAAATCACCAGCAACGCGAAGAAACTTCCGGCGTATTCCCGCCAGTCTCCTTGGCGGGCCGCGGTGACAAAACCGAGCGGCACGCCGAAGCCCAGCGCGAAACAGAACGAGAGCGCGCCCAGCGTCATGGAAACCGGCAGCCCCTGGGAGATGATGTCGTTGACGGTGTGATTGCGGTATTTCATGGACGGACCGAAGTCACCGGCGAGCAGACCGCCTTCGGTTCTGCGCCATTTCCCGTCCGGTCGTTTCTCCCAAAGCAAACCGAGATAGCGGAGGTACTGTTTCCACACGGGCTCGTCGAGGTGGTATTTGACTTCGAGGGCGCGCTTGATTTCGGGCGAGGCCGGCGCGCGTTCTTTGTCAAACGGCCCGCCGGGCGCCAGGTGCAGCAATCCAAACGCCAGGAAGCTGATCATCAGCATCAGCGGAACCGTGAAACCAAGGCGTTTCAGAAAATACATGCGTGCGGGTTCGTAGTTAGTAGTCAGTGATCAGTGACCAGTGACCAGTGGTCAGTGGTCCGTGGTCCGTGGATTCGGAGTCACTTTGTAGATCGAGCGGATCGGATTTTGAGAAAGGATGTTTGTGAATATGCCTTTGATCCTGGTGGCGTCGTAATAGTCGAGACCGGCGTAGTAGAAGAGCGGCACGATGGGCGTCTCCTCGCGCACCAGGAGGATTTCCGCCTGTTGCAATTGTTGCGCGCGTTTGGCGCGGTCGATTTGCGCGTTGGCTTCGCGAACCAGTTCGTCGTAGCGGGCGTTTTTCCAGCCGGTGCGGTTGTTGCCGTTGTTGCTCATGAACATGTCCAGAAACGTGTTGGGATCGTTGTAATCGCCGATCCAACTGCTGCGGCACAGGTCGTAATCCAGTTCGCCCTGCGCCCGCAGGAAGGTCTTCCATTCCAATTTGCGAATCCCCACGTGGACGCCCAGTTCGCGCCGCCACATCTCCTGGAGCTCGACGGCGATCTGCTCGTGGAGGCGCGAAGTCGTGTCGCACAGGTAATCGAAAGAGGGGAACCCTTGGCCGTCCGGAAAGCCCGCTTCGGCGAGGAATTGGCGCGCCCGGGCGGCGTTCAGACCGAGTCCCTCCGGCGATACATAGCCCGGGATGCCCGGTGTGGTGTAGCTGGAGGCGGTATGTTCGCCGCCTTTGGTGATCTTCTCCACGATGCGTTTCTTGTCGATGGTCAGCGCGAACGCCTTGCGCACGCGCGGGTCGTCGAAGGGTTTTCGCGTCACGTTGAAGCGGATGAAATAGGTGCCGAGATAGGGAAAACTGTGGAAATCGGCCCGCTGAAGCAGCACATCGAGCAGTTCGACCGGCACCAGGTTCTTGTCCCAGACAATGTCCACCGCATGGGTTTCGTACAGGTTCAACGCCGTGTTCGCGCTGGTGCAGGGCAACAGGTCCACCATTTCGCTCCGGGTGTTCGCGGCGTCCCAGTAACGCGGGTTTTTTTGCAGTCGAATCCGGTCGTTGACCCGCCAGGTCTTCAGTTGATAGGGACCGCTGCACGGCACGGGTTGAACCATCAACCAACGGTCGCCGTGCTTTTCGATGGCCTGGCGCGGCACCACCCGAAGCGTCACGTAGGTGCAGAGATCGATGAAGAACGCCGTGGGATTTCCTAACTCGACGCGGAGAGTGTGGTCGTCCAGGGCCTGCGCGCCAACCTGCGAAGGGTCTTTGATCCGCCCCGCATTGTACGCTTCGCCATTCTTCAGGTAAAACAATTGCCCGGCATATTCGCTCGCGGTGGCCGGGTTCAGCACGCGCCGCCAGGAATAGACAAAATCATGCGCGGTGATCGGCTCGCCGGTGGACCACACCGCGTTGGTGCGCAGGTGGAAGGTGTAAACTCTCCCGTCCGGTGACAGGTCCCAGCTTTGGGCGAGGTCCGGAACGGGCGTTGCGTTGGTCGGGTCGTAGCGGGTCAAGCCGCCGAACAGTTCCAAAGCCACTCGTCCGTCCGCTTCTCCGGTGACCACGGCCGGATCGATTGATTCCGGCTCGGCCCCGTTGATGATGACCAGGTCGGCGGGCGGCCCGGAGCGGGCGCAGCCGCCGAGAAGCAGAACGGCCGACACGAAGGGGAAAGCCAGCCAACGCGCGAGGCGCGGCGCGCACTGCGGAAAGGATGCACCCGGGCCGTGTGCCGTCCTCCCGGTTCCGCCTTCCCGGTTCCGCCAACGACGAAATGCTCCCGGTTTATTTTCGTGATCCTCAAGGCAGGGCAGGCGTCTCGCCCGCCTCACTGCTGACCTCTTCCGGTTCATGGCCGTTGAGCACATCCAAAGGGAACACGGAGCATCCCGGGAACGCTCGCCGAGGACTTCATGAATGGGAATTTATTTTGCGGGCACGGCCGGCGGATTGGTGGCAGGCGCCGGGGCCTCCAGATTGGTCAGGACGTTGCTGGACGCCGGCAGCGGCAGGACAATCGCATTGGTGCCGATCGCCGCGTTCGTTGGCGTCAGCGAGGGGGTCACCAGGGGAGCCGACGCCGTTTTCTTCTTCAATTCTTCGTCAAATTTCCGGCCTCCTTCGACCGACTGGTGCGCGCGTATGGCCGAGAGTAGCAGCGACAGGCCGAGGAACACGCCGGCGGAGTATTTGGTGATCTTGGTCAGCGCGGTGCCCGACCCGGCGCCGAACAAGGCGTCGGTTGCGCCGCCGCCGAACGCGATACCCGCGCCCGCCTCCTTCTTCGGCAGTTGAATCAGGATCAGCAGCATCAATAACAGGCAGTCCAACACCAGAATGACCGTCAACAAACCAATGAAAAAATTCAGCATGATCGTTCTCTCAGTTCAGGCAGTTCTTGACGATGTCCGAAAAACTGCGGTCTTCCAGGGACGCGCCGCCCACCAGCGCGCCGTCCACGTCGCGCTGGCTCATCATCTCGCGGGCGTTCGACGGTTTCACGCTGCCACCGTATTGGATTCGCACGCGCCGGGCAACCGTCTCGTTGAACATGGCGGCCAGTTGTTTGCGGATGAACATATGCGCGTCCTGCGCCTGATCGGCGGTCGCGTTCCGGCCGGTGCCGATGGCCCACACCGGTTCGTAGGCAACGATCGTTTCCTCCATCTGGTCGGCGGACAATCCGGCCAGGCTCCCGCGCAACTGCGTGCCCAGGACCAGTTCGGTCCGGCCCCCTTCGCGTTCGGCCAGGGTTTCTCCCACGCAGACGATCGGTTTGAGCGACGCGGCGTGCGCGGCCAGCGCCTTCCTGGCGATCAACTCGTCGGTCTCTCCCTGATACTGCCGCCGCTCCGAATGGCCGAGAATGACGTAACGCACCGAAAATTCCTTGAGCATGCCGGCGGCGATTTCCCCGGTGTAAGCGCCGAAATTGTGTTCGCTCATGTTTTGCGCGCCCAGGCGGATATTCGTGTTGAGGACCGCCCGGGAAACTTCGCTGAGCGCGGTGAAGGGCGGGCAGATGACGATATCCACCTCCTTGATGTTGACCAGTTCCCGTTTGAGGCCGCCCACCAGGTCGAGCGCCTCGGCCACGGTCTTGTTCATCTTCCAGTTGCCGGCGAAGATCAGTTTGCGCGCTTTGTCCACGGCTCAATGTTTCAGGTTTAAGGTTTAAGGTCGGGCCCGCCGGAAGCCTGCGTTTGGTTCATACAACGCTTGAACGCTTCAACGTTTTAAGGGTTCAACTACGGCGCGCTCATTTGTCGGCCAACGCGGCCACTCCCGGCAACACTTTCCCTTCGAGAAATTCCAGACTCGCGCCGCCGCCGGTGCTCACGAACGTGACCTGGCCGGTCAATCCGGTCAGGTTCAGCGCCTTCACACTGTCGCCGCCGCCGATGATGCTCTGGGCGCCTTTTTGCGTGGTGTCGGCCACCGCCCGCGCCACCGCGAAGGTGCCTTCCGAAAATCGTTTGTCCTCGAATACACCCATCGGCCCGTTCCATAAAATCGTTTTCGCCTTCGGAATAGTTTCGCTGTAGGTCTGGCGCGTTTTCGGCCCGATGTCCATGCCTTCCTCGGCGTCGGGAATGTCAAGACTGTCGTTGACGCGCGGGTTCTGCCATTCGATGACCGGTTTGCCTTTCCGGTTCAACCTGCCGGTCTCCACCGGTGTGGCGACGATGTTATCGACGGGCAACAGGAAGGGCACCTTGCGGGCTTTGGCCTTTTCCAGCGCCGCCCGGGCGACTTCCACGCGGTCCGGTTCGACCAGCGATCGGCCGACCCGCTTGCCCAGCGCCAGCCGGAATGTGTAAGTCATCGCGCCACCGATGAGGATCGTGTCCGCCTTGTCGAGCAAGCGATCGATGACGTTGATTTTTTCCGACACTTTCGCGCCGCCGAGGATGACGACGAAGGGGCGCGCGGGATTTTCCAGTTCCTCTCCGAGAAATTTCAACTCGCGCTCCATCAACAGGCCGGCGGCGCATTTCCCGCCGCGTCGGGCCACGACCCGCGCCACGCCTTCGGTGGAGGCATGCGCCCGATGCGCCGCGCCAAAAGCGTCATTCACGTAAACCTCGGCCACCGTCGCCAGTTTTTCCGCAAAGGCCGGGTCGTTCGCCTCTTCCTCGTTGTAATAGCGGACGTTCTCCAGCAGCAGGATGTCCCCGGGTTTCAATGCCTCCGCCGTTTTCTCGACCTTTTCTCCGGTGCAATCGTCCACGAACGCAACCGGGCGAAGCAGCAGGTCGGCCAGTGTCGCCGCCACGGGGCGCAGCGACAGGGACGGATCGCGCTTGCCCCTGGGGCGGCCGAGGTGGGAGGCGAGGATGATGCGCGCGCCCTTTTCCATCAGCAGTTCGAGCGTCGGCAGGGTTTCCTTGATGCGCGTGACATCGTTGATGACCATCCGGCCGTCTTTTTCCTCCATAGGCACGTTGTAATCCACGCGCACAAACACGCGCCGGCCGCGCACGTCCAAATCGTTGACCGTCAGCTTCGCCATAAAAAATAAACAGGGGCGGAAGGATAACGAAGCGCGCCGGTCAGTCAAAGGAATTAAGGCATTGCCGATGGTCGATTTTCAATTGCCGATTTCCGCCGGCGTGTCGTTGAGCATCGACAATCCTGATCGATCGGCAATGAGACGGTGCTCGCCACTGGGATCCGCGTTCCGACAGGTCACTGATTTAGTGAGCGCACCACGACGTTGACCCCGAACAACCCCATCATCGCCACGCAACAGGCGAGTTTGCCCAGCGCTCCGGCAAACAGGCCGAGCACGGCGCCCAGTCCAGCCCGCGCCGCCTCCTTCCATTCGCGCCCACCGATCATCTCAAACAAGAGCGCGCCCAGAAACGGACCGAGAATGATGCCGGGCAGGCTGAAGAAGATGCCGACCAATCCACCGACGACCGCGCCGAGCACACCGCGCCACGTTGCGCCCAGGCGCTTCGCGCCAACCATGCTGGCCAGATAATCCATCACCAGGGACACCACCATCAGCGCGCCCAGAATGACGAGCGCCAGGGTGCTGGCGCTCGCCGCGCCGAAGTAGAGCCGATGCCCGATGGCCGCCAGCATCACCAGCGGGGTGCTCGGGATGCCGGGCAAAACGCTTCCGGCCAGCCCGAAACACATCACGAATAGAGCAAGCGATAAACCGAGGATCTGTTCCGCGGTCATGGTGGAATCTTAACGCAATTGTTTGAACAACGCAAAACGTGGCCTCCTCCCGTCAACCGGGTGTGACCGTGCGGAAAAGTATCGGGCGGCCAGATGGTTTGTTGCCTTGGTGACACGCGACCACGGGGTGGCTTCATCTTCGGTTAATTAACGCGAGTAAGCCCAATGTAAGGAACACCGCTGCCATGATGAGGAAGGCAAATTCAACGCAGCGCGGCCAACGCCTCCGTGAAATCTTCCGGCCAGGGTGCTTCGCATTTCAATTCCTTTCCGGTACGCGGATGTTTGAAGGCAAGCCTGTGCGCGTGGAGCATCTGGCGCGGGGCGGCGTAACCGGTCAGTTCGCTCAGGCGTTTGTTCTGGCGGTTGCCGTAGGTGGCGTCGCCCACCACCGGAAAGCCGAGATGTTTGAAGTGGACGCGAACCTGGTGGGTGCGGCCGGTGTGGAGCAGCGCCTCGACCAGCGTGGCTTCGCGCAAACGTTCGAGCACGCGGAAGGTCGTCCAGGCTGCCCGCCCGCTGCCGTCCGTCACCGCCATGCGCTTGCGGTGTGTGGGATGACGCGCAATGGCCGCGCGAATGTCGCCGCGCTGCGGCGTGACCGCGCCACAGACAATGGCGTGATAAACCTTTTCCACCTCGCGGCCGGCGAATTGCGTGGAGAGCGCGAGATGGGTCGGATCGTTCTTGGCAACAACCAGGCAGCCGCTGGTCTCCTTGTCGAGCCGATGCACGATGCCCGGCCGCGCCACGCCCCCGATGCCGCTGAGTTGTCCGGCGCAATGATGCAGCAACGCATTGACCAGCGTGCTCTCCTGGTGCCCGGCGGACGGATGCACCACCATGCCGGGCGGTTTGCTGATCACGAGCAGATCGTCATCCTCGAACAGAATGTCGAGCGGGATTTCCTGCGGTTGCGCGGTGGACGGTCGGGCGTCGGGCCAGTGGATTCCAATTTTTTCTCCGGCCCGCGGATGGTGGGTGGCTTTGACGGATTTGCCATCCACGCGAATGTCGCCTTGCTGGATCAGGCGCTGGATCGCGCCGCGCGAGAGGGTCGGGAATTGCG
>DASPXS010000172.1:0-3558 GCA_035637175.1 Haliangiales bacterium
CGCGAATCAGGCCCTTGCGCTCGCGTTCCGCGCCGGTGAACGCTCCCCGGCGATGACCGAACAGCTCGCTCTCGGCCAGGGTCGGCGTCAGCGCGCCGCAGTTCAGCGCGATGAAGGGGCCCGTGTGCCGCTTGGGGTCCAGTTGATGAATGGCGCGCGCCACACACTCCTTGCCCGTCCTCGTTTCTCCCGTCAGCAACGTCGGCAGGTCGCTCAGCACGCTCACGCGCAGGACCGCGCGGAACATGTCGAGCATCGGCTGGCTCTCGCCCACGACGCCGAGGCCCAGCATCAGGTTTTTCACTTGCCGCTCTTCCGCGGCCCGCTCGGTTTCCGACCGCCAAAGGCGGACAAGGAGACGCTGCAATTCCGCCGGAAAACTCTCCTCCGCGCTGTCCAGCAGTTGCGTGGCCCCCGCAAGCAAAGGAAGAGCGCGCGCGATGACCGGCCAATTCCGAAGGCCGTCCTCGTAACCGACGATCTTGAACCCGTTCTCCTTGAGGGCCCGAACCGCCTCCACGGAGGGTTGATCCAAAGTCGGACGGGATTCCAACGCGACCACTGCCAGGAAGCAGTTGTCTGTAGCCGGTTGTCGCTGCAGGCGCAACAGTCCGGTCAACGGCCGCGGTACTGCGCCGCAGTCCGAAATCGTGCGGGAAACCCTCTGAAGGCGCGACGGCTGGTAATCTGAGACGATTACACTCCACGCCCCGCTTGCTTCATTCTTGCCAAGCTCTTCCGATCGGGACGAAACTGATTTGGCCAGCGAACGAGTTTGTGCCTTTGCCACAAACCCTCTCCAGACGCCGTTGCGCGGCGCGTTAGAAAGCGTTTCTTCGAATCGTGCGCGCCGTTTGGGGAAGCGTGTTTGACATTCACAAACGCCTCTGCCTTTCGACGGGGCACAAGATTTTCAAAAAATGGGAACCGACACCCTTTAGCCAGTTTGAGCAACGCGTTTTTTTGCCATTTCCTTCCATCTCAGTCAAGTTGTTTGATTACCGTCTTCAGTCACGACCCGGGTGTGTTCAAGAATGGGGGCGGGGACGGCCTCGTCCCCGCGTTTTGTCAGCAGCGCTGCGTTTTGCGGGGACGAGCCGTCCCCGCCGACGTCCCCGCCCTGCTGGCTCACTTTCTTGAACGCACCCTCGGTCACGACGAAATGATTGCTGGACTGTGGACCGGTGGAGGTCCTGGTCGTGCGGCAATCGACCATTCAGAACGCTGATGGCGCGCAAGCACCGGTGTCGTCACCGGGAGATCAGACCGACCAGATCAGAACGATTGACCGCGCCGTAGGAACGACTGTCATCACTGACAGGTCGATTGTCGCCCAGCACGAAATAGCAATCTCCCGCGTCGTCATAGGAGCGGTTTGCGAGTTTTCCGGGCTCGGTATAAGTCTGGGATGACAGGTAATCCTCCTTCAAGGGACGACCGTTGACGTGAACCTTTCCGCCAAGCATTTCGATGGTGTCCCCGGGCAGGCCAACGATCCGCTTGACCATGAGTTCTCCGTTTTTCCGGTCACGGACCACCACGATGTCACCCCGGCGATAATCTCGAAACAGAGGCAGCCAGCAGTTAACCATGCAACTGTCGCCAGGCTTCAAGGTCGGCATCATGCTTTGACCCTCGACCACCACGGACGCGACCACAAAGCGGTGGATCAAAAGGAACGCGATGGTGGACCACAAAAGCGTGCATAAAAGGATGTGTCCCTTCCGCGTTTCCTGGTTGATTTGGCCCAAGCCTGGCCGTCCGCTGCTAATGCCCGTCACTTCCGATCCGTGAATTTCCATACGTCTTCTTCCCTTGCCCCTGAAAGCGCCTGAGCGCTTCGGATTTCTTTGCCGACCATTTGTTTTGCAAGTTCAATGCCAGCTCATGCGCCCGGCGGTGACCGTCACTTTTAGCCGGAATTCACACAGAATTAGACGGCGAAGAATAATCGGCGTTCAAGTGGCAGTGGAGTTGCAATGCAAATGCCTTCCGAATTCGTGCGAAACGAGCGGCGAAAACCGTTCGTCGTTCCATCCAGAAACCCGAGAACTTCCGCGAACGATTTTTGGCCGTATTGGCTTGAGCGATGGGAGTTGAACCGGGCACTGCCCTTTGGCATAACTGGCGCCCATGCACGATTTTCGCTATGTGGGAGGCAAGCTTTACTGCGAGGGCGTTGCGATTGAATCGCTCGCCAAAAAGTTCGGCACACCACTTTACGTCTATTCGCAGCGCACATTGACGGATCATTTTCAGAAGCTCGACGCCGCCCTGGCGCCGCTCGACCATCTCATCTGCTATGCGGTCAAGGCCAATTCGAATCTCGCCGTGCTCCGCGCCCTGGCCAATCTCGGCGGCGGCTTCGACATCGTGAGCGAGGGCGAACTGCGCCGGGTGATCGCCGCCGGCGGTTCTCCCGGGAAATGCGCCTTTGCCGGTGTCGGCAAAACCGAATCGGAAATTGAATTCGCGCTGCGCCGCGGCATTTATTCCTTCAACGTCGAGAGCGAACCGGAGCTGGAGCGCATCGACCGCGTCGCCGGGCGATTGAAAAAGGTGGCGCCCGTGGCCGTCCGGGTGAACCCGAACGTGGACGCCGGAACGCACGCGAAAATCACTACCGGAACCTACGAAAACAAATTCGGCATCGCCTTCGAGCAGGTCGAAGGCGTTTATGCCCGCGCCGGCAAACTCAAGAACCTCCGGCTGCGCGGCCTGCAGATGCACATCGGCTCGCAACTCACGGAGGTGAAACCGTTTGCACTGGCCGTGCGCAAGGTGGTGCCGCTGGTCGAAAGGCTATCCGCGAGACATTCGTTCGAGTTTTTCAGCATCGGCGGCGGGCTGGGCATCGTTTATCAGCCGGCATTGGCGAGCGGCGGGCCGGATTGGTGGCAGAAACCGGAGGCAAAACACATCCTCACGCCGGCCAGATACGCGGCCACGCTCGTGCCGCTGCTGAAGCCGCTTAAACTGCGGATTCTCATCGAGCCGGGCCGGTTCATCTCGGGCAATGCCGGCATCCTGGTCACGCGCACCGAATACGTGAAGCGCACCGGCCGGAAGAATTTCGTCATTGTCGATGCCGCGATGAACGATTTGATCCGCCCCGCGTTTTACGATTCCTATCACGAAATCGTCCCCTTGACGCTTCGGAACGGTCCGGTCATTGCCAGCGACGTCGTCGGACCGGTCTGCGAATCGGGCGATTTCTTCGCGAAGAACCGCCCCCTGCCGAAGGTGGGTGAAGGGGATTACCTTGCGCTGATGAGCGCCGGCGCCTACGGCTTCGTGATGGCCTCGAACTACAACACTCGCGCGCTGGCCGGGGAGGTTCTGATCAACGGCAACAAATCCGCCGTCGTGCGCCAACGCCAGAAACTGCCGGAGATCTGGAAGGGTGAAAAACTGCCGGCGTGGTTAACATAGCGAGTCAAAGCTTCGACGAAACGATGCCCCGCACGGTAATCGAACGGAGTTCAACCAAACCCCAATGGCGCCGACACCGTTTGCATCGCAACGATGACGTGGTTGATGTGTTCATCCAGCGGCAGA
>DASPXS010000173.1:0-8651 GCA_035637175.1 Haliangiales bacterium
CCTCGCGCCGGGGCACAAAGCCATTGGCGCAAGCTTCGACCGTTTCGGCATCTGCACTCCGTGGATCGATGGCAACAGTGTCACGGTCTATTTCGACGACCTGACCTATACGAATGCGGAGAACTGACTTTTCAGAATGCGAACCGCGGAAGGCGCCAAAGAGAGGAACAAAGCAGGGAGGTTGACACGAATTTCGCGAATTAACACGAATTTGAGCGCGGACGGCTTCGTCCGCGTTTCATTTCGCAACGCTACATGGGCCAACGAATCTCCACGTGCACGTTGTTGAAATCGGGATCGTCGAGATTGCCGCCGTGGTCGAGGAAAAACATGATCAGTCCCACGGTATCGCGCAGGTAATTCAGGTCCTGCGGATCGGGAACGACTCCCTGGAGGATCGTGCCTTCGGGCACCTCTTGAATGGCCGCAAACAAGGCGGGCTGCTCCGGTTCCAATAACTTGCCAATTGGTCCGCTATCGAACGGGAAATCGGGCGACTGCGCCCGATCCAACTTCCGCACATCAACGCCTTCGGGAACACCGGCGGTGCGATACGTCGAGCCGGAAATCTGGAGGTCGGTCTGGAACTGCCCATAGACAGCAAAGAACAGAAAGGCATCACCGCCACCGGGCTGGTAAAGGCTGCGTTCCCAATCGGGCAGATCTGGGGAAACATCAACTGAATTAGTTTCCATCCTTCGCAGCATCGGCAGGAGCATATTTATCGAACCCAATGTATATCCGGGCGTTCCCGTTTTTGCCGAGCTCACGGAGGGTTTCGAGTTCCAACATGCGCAGGAGCGCAGGGTGTTTGGCATAGGCTTGCGCGGTGCGTTCGCGTTCCTGCAGCCGGCGGATTTCAGATTCGGTTTGCAGCCGCTGGGCTTCAACGTCGCCTTGGGCGCTCAGGCGTTGCACGACGGCTTTGGCTTCGGCGTCGGAGCGCTGCGATTCCGCTTTGGCCTGTGACTCGATCTTTTGCACGTCCGCCTTGGTGCGGGCCTCGACGAGTTGCACCTGGCTCATGCGTTCGGCTGCCAGCACTTTGTTCATGATTTCTTGCAGGTTCCCGGGGAACACGAGGTCTTTCACGTCGGCACGCTGGATGGTAACGCCGTAGGTGGCTGCCGTGCCCTTGACATCGCGCAGAATGTCTTCGCTAAGCCGATTGCGGTTGGTGAGAATCTCTTCGAGCGTCATCGAGGCGAGTGAGCGGCGCGCGGCGAGTTGCACGTCGCTGTAGAGTCGTTCTTCGTATTTATCCACCGCGTGGAGCGCAAGCTTGGGATCCACGACACGGAACTGGACGATGATGCTCACGCGCAAAGCGACTTTGTCGGCGGTGAGGATTTCCTGGCCTTTGATGGTGAGGTCGCGCTCGCGCATATCCACGAGCACGACTTCGACACGGGGCTTGGGTGGGAGGAAGCCGAAGCGTTTCAAGGGAATCTTGTAGCGGCCGGCTTCGACGATTTTGACGAGAACGCCGTCCTCGTACCAGAGGCCGCGGTGAGTGTCTTTGATGATGATTTCGTGTTTGGCCATACCGTTCCTCGTTGTTGCAGAGCTGGCGCCCCGGGACGGGATTTGATGTGGAGAACGACCGAGAACAGATCTGCATCTGCTGAGTCACATTCGCATTGAGTGACAACAGTGCTTGTTGGAGGTCGCTCCAAAACCCCGCCGGGGCTGATGGCAGTGAACACCCCGCGCCGCGAGAAGTCAACGATGCGGGTGATCTCTCGCAGTCGCGCGGCACTTCCACGAAATTGTGACGCTACAGATACGGCGTGAAGAGCCGGGCCACACCGTCGCGCAGGCGCACGGGCAGCGAACGGCCGTCCACTTCTTCGAGCGTCACCGGTTTCGCCCCGCGCAGTTTGTTTTGCACGATCGCCTCCATCTTGCCCGCGAAGTCGCGCCCGTAACATTCGACGTTCAACTCGAAATTGAGCCGGAGACTGCGCGGATCCCAATTGGCGGAGCCCAGGAACACCCAGTGATTATCCACGATCGTCAGTTTGGCGTGGTCGAACGGCGGCGGCGTCAGCCAGATGCCGCAGCCGCGTTCGAGCACCTGCCACCACATCGCGCGCGACGCCCAATGCACGCAGGGCAGGTTGTTCTTGCCAGGCAAAACGATATCGACCTGCACGCCGCGCAGGACGGCCAGGTTCAGCGACGTGATGAGCGACTGGTCGGGCAAAAAGTAGGGCGTGATAATCCGCACGGAGGTCTGCGCACAGGACAAGGCGCCGAGCAACGTCCAGCGCAGCTTATCGAGGTCCACCTCCGGCCCGTCGGTGACGACCCGGGCAATGACATTGCCGCACTCTTTCAACTCCGGGAACCAGGCATCCCCGGCGAGGACTTCTTTGGTGCAGAACCCCCAATCATCGGCGAAGGCTTCCTGCAACTGCGCCACCACCGGGCCTTCAACCTTGAAGTGCAGGTCTTGCACAGGGCGGCGCGGTTTGTTTGTCAGCACGTTGCCCTCGCGGATGTTGATGCCACCGGTGAACCCAATCCGGCCATCGGCCACCAGGATTTTCCGGTGGTTGTGGAGATTTATGGTCGTGAGCCGCCACGGGGCAAGCGTCGGGAGAAATCGCGCGACCGGCACGCCCATCCGCCTCAATTTGCCGACGATGGAGGGCCAGGAATAACGCGCGCCCGCATCGTCAATCAGCACGCGCACCTGGACGCCGCGCGCCACGGCCCGGCCCAACGCTCCGGCGAATTGATTGCCGCTCCGATCGTTGTCAAAGATGTAGGTCGCCAGCGAAACGGAGATAGTGGCTTCCTCGATGGCAGCGAGCATCGCGGGAAAGGCTTCGTCGCCGTTCACCAGGGCCTGCACGCGGTTGGCGGCGACCAACGGCCGCCTTGCGACGCGATCCACCACGCGCGCCAGCGTCCGCAAGTGTTCCGCTTCGAGGCGGTGCGGTTCGCCCATGTCATCGGGAATTGGTCTCAAACTCGCATCGCCCTGCGCCCGGCCGATCCGCAATGAGAGCGCGTGGCGCCGGATGCGGTTCACGCCCAGCGCCAGGTAGAGCACCGGCCCCAGGAACGGCAGCAACCAGATGAATCCCAGCCACAACGCGGCCGCGCGCGAATCGCGCTTGTTGAGCACGGCGTGAATCGAGGCGAGCAACGAGGCCAAAAAGCTGAAGCCGGCGGCAAGGTGAGGCCAATACTTTGTGAGAGGATCCTGCCAATTCATCGTTGCACGTTCTTTATGCGGGATAAGCGACAAGACGCAAGTTTCAATGGCAGGAACACGCCGTCGCAGGGTGAGTTCAAGAATCGTCGCAAAAGCCGTAGCCGCCGAGGTCACGAGGCGGAAGTCTTTTTCGCGCCAAAATCCGCCTCCTTACCTCGGCGGCTGCCATTCTTGAACTCAGCCTCACGCTGTCGCCTGTCCTACAACTTATCGGTCAAGATCCGGTCCGTGAGGCTGTCTGAGGGCACCGGAGCGATCTACGGTATTCGCCCCATTGCGGGAATTACCCGGCCGGGCTTGTATTGAGCCATGATCCTGGCTTTCACGGAAGCGGATCGCTGGCGACCGGGCATCGGGGACCCAACGTTTATGGGGTGGCTGACGGTCGTGGGGTATTTCACCGCTGCGCTCCTCTGCGGGATGGCCGGGCGGAGCGACCAGCGCGCGCACCCGCAGTCGGGTTACCCCCGTCAGCCGCGTCTTTGGTTTGGGCTGGCTTTGTTGTTGACGCTGCTCGGCGTCAACAAACAGCTCGACCTGCAAACCTGGTTCACTCTCGCGCTCAAATCCGCCGCGGAGGCGCAAGGCTGGTACGAACAACGCCGTGTTTTTCAAGCCGCGTTCATTGGCGCGCTGACGATGCTGGGCATCGTCGGGCTCGCAATCCTGCGCATTCTGGTCCGCAAAAATCGTCGGCAGACTTCTCTGGCACGGATCGGCGCGGTTTTCCTGACGTGCTTCGTCCTGATTCGCGCCGCGTCGTTCCATCAGGTGGATCAAATGATCGGGCTGCGGATTGGAGGCTTCAAATTGAACTGGGCGCTCGAGTTGGGTGGAATCACCTGCATCGGTCTGGGCGCATGGAGAAACTGGAAAAACAAGCGTCCGGCTGCGCCGGAGTGCCGCGAATTCGTTTGGATCCGAAGGCCCGAGTCTGCCTGGCGGATGAAATGAGATGTTTGGTTGGCTTCGCGGACAGCAATAATCGAACATCGAACTTTGAACTTTGAACGAACAGCGGTGGGCAGTTGGAAGAAGTTTACGCGGCGCTCAGGTCTTCTTCGTACTCGGGCAATGGTGGCAGCGGGTCATCCGGTGCCGGCGCGAAGACCTGCCGGGCGCGCTCCAGCGAATCGGCGGCGCCGATCAAGGGCGCGAGTGGATCGCCGATCAAACGGTAAATGGAGTCGGCCTGACGGTCGGTCAGGCCCGCGTGCAGCAGCAGATCGCCAATCGTGGCGGCCGGGCTGGAGGCCAGCGCGGAGCAGAGGTTGTTGGCCAGACAACCGTTATCGAGATGCCGGGTCCTGCCGGTGGCGCCGAGGGATGCGGCACACATCCCCATCAGCACCATTTCCTCCGCGAAGCTGAGCCCCACCTTGTGCCGATTGACGGTGTGGCAGGTGAGGGAGAGCACCGCTCCGAGGGGTTCCCCCAAGGCGTCTTCAAGATGCGGGGCGCGCACACCGTGATAGCCGGCCCATCCCCGCGCGCGTCCGTGACCGAAGTAGATCGCCAACCCGGGACCGCCGCGCAGAGCGTGCAACAAGTCCGTGCGGGCGATGCGCTCCGCCGTCCAGCGGAAAACCGGCAGGGGTTGCGTCTCCGAGCCGAAGCCAAGTTCCGTCGTGCTCGCCAGCCGGAGCGAGCGGTCCTCCCATTGTCCCAGGAGAATCAACGGCCCGCGTGGCAAGCCGGCTCGAGCACGCGCCACCGTCCCGGCCGCCGCCACGGCAAATGTCGCCAGCCGTTTTTTAACGTTCGGCAGCCAGCCCGCCGGAACGCGCCGCCCGGAACGGTCCCGCAGGAAAAGGCCGGGCAAGGCGCGGCGCGGCGATCGCCGACGATCGCCGACGATCAATACCGCGGCCACATCGTCGGCCGGTGTTTTCCAACCCTCGCCCGCGTTCAACTCGAGGGCGCGCACCGGGCGCAAGGACCGGTGGGCGGCCAGCAGCGGCTCGAGATATTGGAAGGCCGCCGCATCGGCGACGACCTGCCAGGTATCAGGCGTGGACGACATTGGCGTACGGTTGCCAGGAGGTGAAATCCAGGTTCTTCACGAAGCGCCGCACGTAGTAATGCATGACGATCTGGGCCTGTTGCTCGCGGTTGAAGGCATTGAAATTGCCGGCGGCGGCTTCCAACTCGGGTTGCGCCCCCTCGCCGGTCTCCGAGTCGTCGTAGCCGTAGTTGTAACCTTCGGACGACAACTGGCTTTCGATGGCCTCGACCATGTAGATCGGCCCGACGGCGACGCTTTGCCAGACGTGGGTCATTTCGTGCATGAGGGTGTTGATCGACAGCTTCTCCCACGACGCGAAGTTGATGAGATACATGGTGGTGAAAGGACGCTGGTGGTTGCACAACTCGACCAGGTCCACGGGCAGCGAGAGCACCGACAAGCGGACCTTGTCGAGTTCGATGGAGGTGCCGAAGACTTTCTCGCCTTCGGCGCGTTCGGTCGCGGTGAGCGGGCGATATTCGCCGGGGAACCATTCCAGGATCAGCGCGAAGGTCAGGGCAATGGCGCTGCCGCCCAGTTCGAGGGCGGCGGTCATGACCTCGACGGCGGTCTTGCCGAGGTCCTTCAAGGCGCGCAAAACGCGGCGGGCGGCATCTTCGGTTGGCTGAACGACAGCCGCTTCCACGATGTCCTTGGCGGTCTTGCCCAGCTCAGTCAGCGCTTGAACCAGATTCTTCAACGCGTTCTGCGGATGCGCCAGCGTGTCGGCAACCAACTGCGCCACCGTCACGCCAAGGGAAATCAATTCCGCAGTGACATCCTTGACGACCTGAATCGTGCGCTGGACCGCCCAGGCCATCAACTCGGCCACGGTGGCGCCGGCCTCGAACATGCCGTGAACGACGGCCCGCACGCCTTCGAGCACGTCTTTCTCCATCCAAATCATGATGTACTCGACGGTCCGTCCGGCTTTGTAGAGCCCTTCACCCACGACCTTGAGCGCGGCGTCGCCCGCTTTCTTCGCCCAGGCGATCACGTCGGCCACCACCATGCCCGCCGCGTCGATGGCCTGAACGACCTTCTTGAGCACGTCGATCGATTTTTTCGCGGCCCAATCGAGCGCTTCGCGCACGGAACGGCCGAAGGTTTGCAGGGCGTCGATGGTCTCGCGCCAGGCCAGGGCGGCGACGTTTTCGGCCTGCGTGAGCAGCCAATCGAACACCTCGCCCAGCGGTCCCATTCGGCTGAGCAATGCGTTGACGGTGCGGCGGAAGATGAGGTAACCCTGTTGCAGCGCGGTGGCGAGCACAGAGGCCACGGCTTTGCCGGCTTTGATCGCGGCGTCGAGCAGCTTGCCGGCGAGATCGAAGCTCGCCTGCATCGCCGCCAGCGTGAAGTCAGCCAGCGTCTTGCCCAGATCAAACACGGCTTTGACGGCCTGCGCCAGCAGATCGCCGGCGATATTGGCCAGGCCGCGGGCGACTTCCACGAGCGTCTCTCCCAGTTCGAACGCGGCGTTGACAACTTTCCGGATGGCGGCGAATCCCTGTTGCGCCAGGTTGATGATCAGGTCGCCGATGGTTTTGCCGATGTCGAGCAGGCCGGCGACCACCTGACGAACCACATCCACCGCGGCGGTCGCGACGTAAACGGCGAGGTCGGCCAGCGTGGAGGCGATGCGACCGATCGAGGCGGCGACCTGCCGGACGAACTGGAGGCCCTGCGCCTTGATCTCATTGAGGATGCCGGCGAAGCTGCGACCGAGGTCGCGCAGCGCGCCGACCACGGCATCCAGCACATGCGCCGGGTTGGTGATGGCCGCCACCAGAATTTTGCCGACCGCCTGCCCGAGGGCGATCAGGCTCTGCACCACACCCTTGATGAGCGCGGCGCCGAACTTGATGGCCTCGGCGAGAATGTTCGCGATCTGCTGGCCGATTTCGATCAGGGCCTGAACGAACTTCTTGACCACGTCAAAGGCCTTCTTGGCCAGCCAGGTGAACAATTTCACGAGGCCGCTGCCGATATCGCGCAGCGCCTTGAGCACCGTGCCGATGGCGTTGACGGCGAAGCTGGCGGCGGCTTCCAGCACTTCGAAGACGGCTTTGCCGACCGCTTCGATGCCTTTGATCATCTGCTTGAGCGCCTCGAAGCTGGCGCGCAGCGCGCCTTCGATGAGGTGGGCGATGGTTTTACCCGCGGCCAGCGCGGCCTGCACCAGGTTGGCCACCTGGTCGATGGTCCAGTTAACGATGTCTTTGACGACCGAGGCAATGGCGCTGACGATGTCGCCCACGGCGCTCGCGACCGCATCCACCACCGCCTTTACCGCATTTACCACGGCATCCGCCGCGTCCTCGACGAAGGCGACGATGGGTTCATCGTGGGGCGCGTTCGGGGGCGGGATGACCGTGCCTTTGCCGCGGATCACCTGGCCGGCGTCGGCCAGCCACCGCCCGATCTCCGAGGCCGAACCGGCATCGAGTTTTCCGCCGGCGTCCAGGATGAAGTCCTTCATCAAAGCCCGCCCGTGCGCGGCCGGCAGCAGGCCGACGGCATGGACGATACGCCGCGCCTGGCCGGCCGACCGCAGACCGTCAAAGGCAAGACGGCGGTCCGCTGGCCGGGCGCGAGCGATGACGTCGAACATGCCGCGTAATTGATCGTTTGTCTCCATCGTCCCGGCAAAGGCGATGGTGAAGTTCCTGGCTTTCTGCGGTTGGTTGGCGCGTACGAGTTTGAGGAAAGCGGGAGCGAAGTCGGACGGTTGCGCCCTGAGTTCGCGCAGTTTGAGCGCCGTGGCGTTGTGATTATCGAGGGGCAGTTGGCTGAGATTGGCAGCGACAACGCTGGTCCCTGTTAGGCGAGTGGTCGTGGTGGAGGTGGCAGGCATAATCTTTTCGTTTTCAGGCAGAGGGGTGCGGGCTCAAGGCTTGTTGGACGGATCACGGCTCGATGTACACGTTCACATCGCCGTCCGGCATCGTTTTGACGGACAGGACGGGGAGGACAGCGCCGTCCTGCGTGGGAATGCTCAGCACCGGGAAGCGCGTCCACAGTGCGCAATCGAGCAAGGTGTGAAGCTGGCGATGGATCGGCCCGCCGGGAAAATCACCGGTCGCGCTCAAGAGCCGCCATTCGGTCAGATACCCGACGATTCGACCGGCGAGGGGATCATAAGAAATCTCCGCGTGAACTTCGACGGTCGCCGCGAGCGGTTGCGGGAAAATGCCGGAGATGCGCACGCCTTGCAGGATAACGTTGATCTTGTGCCGTCGATTGTGCGTGGTGGCGCCGTCGAACCAGTAGCGGGTCACGCCCGCGAAGTTGAGAGCGGCCACCTGGGCGCCGTTCACGCGATTGAGCGCGTTGCGAATCGGCGTTGAGGCAATGGCGACGACCTCGGCGGCGGTCAGGTGAAGTTTGTCGCCCCGGGCGGTGTGCAACCACGGTTGCAAC
>DASPXS010000174.1:0-3617 GCA_035637175.1 Haliangiales bacterium
CCGGGCGGGAAAGTAGAACCGGACGGCGGGTTGCACACAACTTTTACCCCGGGGCAGTTGTCCGTGGAACCGGGTGCGAATGCGACCGCGGCCGACACTTTTCCGGGATCGTTGCCAACCACGATGTCGGTTGGGCAGGTAATTTTTGGCGGCTCCGAGTCGTTGACCGTCACTGTGAACGAACAGCTCGAGTTGTTGCCCGCGCGGTCCGTGGCCGTGCAGGTCACCGTCGTCGTGCCGGTCGGAAAGAACGAGCCCGAAGCGGGACTGCAAACCAGGTTAATCGGCCCCGGACAGTTGTCCGTTGCCGTCGGCGCCGCGAACGTCACGACCGCTCCGCATTGGCCGGGATCGTTGCCGGTGACGATATTGGCCGGGCAATTGCCGATCGCCGGCTTCTCGGTGTCGCGGACGATGATCTGGAAGCTGCACGATGAAGTATTGCCCGCGGCGTCGGTGGCGGCGCAAAGGACCGTATTGGTGCCTTTCGCGAAAATCGAGCCGGAAGCCGGGTTGCAAACCACCATGACGCCCGGATTATTGTCCGTGGCGGTGACGGAATACGTCACAACCGCCGAGCACTCTCCCGGATCGGTTCCTTTCACAAGGTCAACGGGACAGGTGATCACGGGTTTTTGGCTGTCGAGGATCAGCGACACCGGCGCAGAGCTGGCGCTTTCGTAACTCTCATCGACCAGATTGAGCGGGGCATTTGGCGGCGGCAACGGAATCGTGCCATTGAAGTAGGCCTTCACGGAATAGGTTCCATCCGGAAGCGGAACGGGCCCCAACGCCGCTCGACCGTTGAAATCAGTGATGGCAGCGAGGCTGTAGGAAGCGGCGGGGTTGGTTACCAGGAAAAACACCGTTCGCTCCACCAGGCTTCGGCCACCTGCCTCATTCAAGGCCGCGACGATGTGTGAATCTGTGTTGGGCGCAACGTAGGTGTTGTCGGGCGCGAGCGTGATTGCGGTCCCTTGCCGGGTTATGATGAACGGGCTGGTCGCAAACGACGGCGCATACCCTGAGGCGCCGGCAAAGGAAACCTTCAATTCGTATGATCCCGGCACGGTCAGGAGATTAAGTTTGACGCCGGCAATGCCATTGACGTCCGTCACCGCCTGAAGGTCCTGGTCGCCCAGGCTGAATCTCAAGCGCCGCGCGGCCAAAGGCGATCCATTGCTCGTCAACTGGGCGCTGAATGGAATCACTGTGCCGTAAGCACCCGATGCAGCGGGCGTCAGCAGCAAGACTGTTGTCGGAGAACCGTTGGCTCCGTCATTCTCATCGGGCACATGGTGGGCGCCCAGCTTCATATCAATCGCCACCACGCCGACGCCATTGACCGCCTGCACCAGGTAACGCAGGTCCTGGGAAGGCGTCGCGTTGAGCGGCAGTGTCCCCTCCCATAAGGTCGAGTCTGCGGCGTTCTGCGTTAGATCGAGCGATTGCCATTGGCCGGCGTAGGGTCCGCTCTGCGCCGTATAGGTGACCCAGACCTGCTGGATTCCCGCCGCCGGATTTCCCGTGACGTGCGCGCTCAGGAGCACCTGATCTCCCAGGGTCACTCCGGACACGCCGGAAATGGACGGTGCCGACGCCCGCGCCGGCGTGCTGGGGATTCCCGAAATGGGATCCGTATAGGTGGCGAGATTCGCGCTGTAGAACAAACGGAAATTCATGCTTTGATACTCGCGCAGCGTCCCGCCGCCGCCGGACGAGCCCGAAATAAACTGCGCCGGCAACGCCATCAGCCGGGTCACCCCGTTAATCTCCGGGCAAAGAGCATCAAAATAATTCACCAGCCACGGTTTGATTGGATAGTACACATCCGAGAAGAACGAGGCATGAACGCCGCGAATCTCGGTCGTGGCAGCGCCGGTCAGCGGGAAGATATTTGGCACGTCAGCGTAGGAACCCCCGCGGAAGCCGACGCCGCGAAGCACGGCACCCGATACGGTAACGTTGCGAACTTCCAGCGGAAGGATCGGCTCGGCCGGATTGTTGATGATGCCGTCTCCCCCGGCCAGATAAGTCGCCGTTACCGTCGAACCGTCGTCCGCATCCGTCAACACGACCTGGTGTGGAGTCAGCGCGGTCGCCACCGTGACGTCGGAAAAGGTCAGGCCCAGGGTTTTGCCGGGGTCGGTGGTGAATGAATGAGTGGCGTTGACGATGGATTGATCGGCGTTCGCGTTCAACCGCGCGCCCGGCAGGTCCACGCTGAGCATGGGAAGCCCGAAGAGGGTTGCCTCCAGAAACGCTTTTTGATGGATGCCCCGCATTTGCGGTGTCGTGGCCAGATAAATCTGTTTGGCCCGGACCAGCGCTTTGCCGAGGGGCACCGCACCGGCGCCCGCGCGCAACTGTTTGCTGAACTCCAGGTAAATCCGTTCGCTGTATTCGATGAAATCAGTGTCGCCATATTGATAACCGGTGCCGGCCAGCAGCGTGGCCTGTTTGCGCGCGCAGGCCTGCGCCCAGTCCGGCTCGAGGGTCACCAGCGGAATGCCGTCCGCATCCACAATATTGTAGCCGGAATGGCAGCCGGCGCTGAACAGGACAGCGTTCTTCAAATCGACGGGTGCATTGGCCAGTTCCGATGAGAGCATGTGAGTGCTGTAATCCGCGGCCAAAGCTGCGATGGAACTGAAATGTCCGGCCAGAAAGATCAGGTCGTGACGTTTGCCCAGGAGTTGATTGCGCAAATCGTCCGCCGTCCAGGCCAACGGACTGGTCGGCGGGAGCGTATGATCCAGAATCAGCGCGTCCGCTGTGGCGCCCAATCCGGTTTCCAGTTGCGCCCGCACGGCGTCCGCAGTGTCCTGCAGGAAGTCGTAGCCCGTTACGAGCGCGGAGTTCGGCGTGGGAACGACCCCGCCAGTGGTCTCCAGGTAGGCATCGAGCATGGCGGTCACTTCCGCCGGCGTTTCAACGAGCCGGCCCACCGCCAGGTCCGGCACCGGAATCGTGGTGGATTTCACGGACAGATCGCAGTGGGCGCCGTATTGGTCCTGACCCAGCACGTAATTCAGTCTCAAGCCGGCCTGCGACGCCGTGAAATCTTTGACCGGCGGAACGTAATTCTTTTCCGGACCCAGAAGGGCTTCGTCCGGATAACGGAAGAATGGAATGACGCTGTCGTTGCCGACAATGACAACATATTCCAGCGCATTCCCCGCGCGCGAACGGTCAACCACATCCTTGATCGCGCCGGCCACCAGGTTTTTCGCGTAGGGACAGTCGAAATTGGCGTCGGCCTGCGCGTTGAAAAAGGAGACCCACGAGTCGGCGCCGACCTCCACGACCACTCCCTTGACTTCCGGTCGCGCCGCAAAAGTCGCGAGCTTGTTTTGGAGGTCCGTTTTTTCCTGGCTCGGCCCCGGCCCGATCTGCCGGTTCAGGTCCGTCAGGATGATCGTCTTATAACCGCCGGCCGGCGCGGCGAACGTGGAGGAGGGGAGCGGTTGATGTTGCGCGTCCAACGGCACGGAACTGACCTGGCCGCAAGCCCCCGTGACCATGAAAACCTGGAGGTGGAACGGAGCGCCCGGGCTGAACGCGCCATTGCGTCCCCGGACGCGAACATAGAAATCTCCGGCGTTGTCCCACGTATT
>DASPXS010000175.1:0-6789 GCA_035637175.1 Haliangiales bacterium
GTTCGCCCTGCTCAATCTGGCCGGCGCAGACACCACCATCGCGGTCATGGACACCAAGTACATCTATAACTTCTGGCGCCCGCGCGAAGCCATTCACGCGGGTGACACGGACGGGAACGAGAATACGATCGCCGATCCAACATGGGTTCCACTGACTTACATCGGGGTTCATCCGGATTATGTTTCCCAACATGCCGCCTACGGCGCCGCCGCCGCCAGGGTATTGGCCAGCTTCTTTGGAACGGACGATCTCAGCTTCACCATTACCACCAGCACTGCCCCAGGCGGTGTGTTTCGTTCCTATGCCAGCTTCTCGCAAGCGGCTGAGGAGAACCTCATTTCGCGCGTCTGGCTTGGCGCTCACTTCCGCACAGCCTGCGTGCACGGGCTTAACCAAGGCAAGCGAGTGGCCAATTACGCGATTCATCATTTCCTGCAGCCGCTCAAGCAATAATGTCCCGGGTCGCTGCGTCCGGGACGATCTGTTTTGAACGTTAGTGATTTCCATGCGGAACCGACGGCAAGAGTCAAAAACAAAAGGAAAGTTGTGAACAACAACTTCGATGAACTGGCAAAGAGCTTGGCCCAATTCGTCACCCGCCGCGCAGCGCTGAAGAAATTCGGCGTCGGTCTTGCAGGCATCGCGCTGGCGGCTGTGGGGCTGGCGAACAAGGCACAAGCACATGCCGGTGGCAAATGCCATCGCTGGGTTTGCAGCTCGGGCGATGTTGGCACCGTCGTTTTCATCTGCGGTGGAAAGAAGCTAAAGTACCCCTGTCAGGACGAGGGAATCGTGGACTGTTCCTATTGCGGCTACAAATGCTGTTAACCGATTGACGAGGATTAACAAGCTTCGCCAATCTGGGAACTGATTCGCTCGCGTAATGAACTGAGAAGTCAACCGAGAAAACCAAACGCAAACGAAAGGAAAGCTATGAACGACAAATTCGATGAACTGGCCAAGGGCCTGGCCCAATCTGTCACGCGGCGCGGAGCGCTGAAGAAATTCGGCCTCGGCCTCGCGGGCGTCGCGCTGGCGTCGCTGGGGCTGGCGAACAAGGCACACGCTCATTCAGCGAAAAATCCATACCACTGCCGCTGCGGCCAGTTCGATTTCGGGTGCGATCCAACGAAGGGTTCCTTCTACGACTGCGTCTTCTATTGCGGAAGCACCGCAAAGCCTCATGGGTGCGGTGGGGGCTGAAGTTGCGGATCGAACCACGGATGGCACGGATGGACACCGATGAAGACAGAACCGAATCCGTGTTATCCGTGGTCAAAGAAAAAACCAATACCAAAAACCAGCGGAAAGTTATGGACAACAAATTCGATGAACTGGCTAAGGGCCTGGCCAAATCCGTCGCGAGGTCTCACGACTCATAACGGGAGGAACTGGACACGATTGGCCAGGTCTTCAGGATTGCCTACTTTAGCAATGAGTTCGAGGTCGTTCACACATTGGCCGATGGTCACGTAAAGTTGATGCGCATATACGACACCAGCAAAAGGGCGATCGCTCCGTTGCCGACTGGTCGCCTCGGCCAGCAAATCCTCGTCCTGGCTGAACAGGACGCGGCCAAGCTCCGTGGCGCGGTCGAGCAACTCGGGGTCATCGAGTTGCGCCGCGCCGTCGGTCTGCGCCGTCAAAACGTCCACCGCGCGTCCAAGCAGGGCGGTCGAGACGGCGCGCCGCACATGAACATCCATGTAGAGAGCCAGGCTCACCGCTCAGCGCAGCTTGCCCATGGCCTTGAGGCGTTTCTGGAGCGGCGTTTCGCCCGCTTGCGAGCGGAGCTGCTCGTAATGCCGCGTGCTCCGTTCGATCTGAGCATCCATCTCAGGCTGGTGATCGTAATAGTACGCCAAGGCCGCATGGATCTGGGAGAGAGAAAGATGGGGATATTGGAAGTGCATCTCTTCGGGACTCGACGCATGGGCGAGCTTGTCCATGACGACCTCGATCACCTTGACGTTGGTCTGGTCAATCCACGCCACGCCGCGGTCGTCGAGCCAGATGTGGGTTGCCGTTTCAATTGGCATATTGCGGAGCCAGATTACTCTCGCAGACAAGCCAACGCAAACCGGTATTTGAAATCATGCGGGCGGACCAACCGTCTCCGCTGTCCGCTAGAAACAAGAGAGCGAAACAAGAAAAACCAGAACGAAAGGAAAGTTATGAACGACAAATTCGATGAACTGGCCAAGGGCCTGGCCCAATCCGTCACGCGACGCGGGGCACTGAAGAAATTCGGCCTCGGTCTCGCCGGTGTCGCGCTGGCCGCAGTCGGGCTGGCGAATAATGTCGAAGCCCGCCATCCTGGCCCTACACCGGAGTGCAAAAAAGGCTGCGACCATTGTCGCTACCCGTATGGCTGTGCCTCGGACGGTTGCTTCTATTACTGCAACTACTGCTGCGCGATTGGATAGTTAAACCGGCGGCTTTGGTGTGTCGGAAGGGCGTCGTCCGAGCGGCTTCAAGCGCCGACGACGCTCCGCATCGTTTTACTGGGTTCGCCCAGGACTCATGCCAGGAATGGGTAAACCTCTATGAACGACTTTTTGATTTTCGGAATCGTGTTGAGTTGGGTTTTTATCGGAGTCGGCTGCTGGGTCGGCTGGCAATTGCTGCGCCAGAACGGGCGCATTCTGCTCCGGCTCGACGAACTGGAAAAGCGGCTGGACGCTTTGGAATTCGGCGAGTCCGACGAGCCTGCCGGTTTGCCCGTTGGCTCGGCGGCGCCGGAGTTTGAATTGCCAGACCTGGCAGGCGAACAAAAGTCTCTCGCGCAGTTCCGCGACCAGCCTTTGCTGCTCATTTTTTTCAATCCCGACTGCGGGTTTTGCCGCGACCTGGCGCCCAAGCTCGCGGCGCGTTTTGGACTGCGGCGGCAAGGGGAGCGCGACGCCGCTTTGGCTAACCAAGCCGGTACCGTTGCCCCAATCCAAAGCGCCGTCACATCCGGCGCAGTCCAAAATGACGGCGACCGGTCATCGGATCGGGTTCCGCTCCCCCTCATCCTCACCACCTGCGACGCGGAGAAGAACCGCCAGTTCTTCGCCGAGCACAAGCTCGCTTGCCCCGTGCTGCTGCAAAAGGAAATGGAGGTGGCGGGGGCGTACAAAGCCTACGGCACGCCGACGGGTTATCTGATTGGCGCCGACGGACGAATCGCGAGTGCTCTGGCCGTGGGCGCTGAAGGGATACTGGCGCTGGCCACTGAGCCTGGTGGAAGCCGAGCTGAGGAGGCTCACGCTTCAGTCGCTCGACTCTCGGCCCTCGACTCTCAACCGGAAGACCAGAGCCGCGTTATACCGGCTGCTGCAAGCGGACGTGAAGATAGCCGTGTGAGCCGCTTCAGCAGCGGCTCGCTGGCGCGCAGCAGGATCAAGCGCGATGGGTTGAAGGCGGGCACGCCCGCGCCCGAATTCCGCCTGCCCCGGCTGGATGGGCGCGGCGAACTGTCGTTGGTAGAACTGCGCGGTCGCCGCGTGCTGCTGGTCTTCTCCGATCCGCACTGTGCGCCGTGCAGCGTCCTGGCACGGGAGTTGGAGAAATTCCATGGCGAGAACAAAACGAAAGTACGTCCGCCCTCACCCCGGCCCTCTCCCCCAGGAGAGGGAGAACTGCTGCCCGTCGAAGTCGTGCTGATCAGTCGCGGCGAGCCGAGGGAGAACCGCGCGAAGGTGAAGGAGCACGGATTGACCTTTCCAGTCGTGCTGCAACAGCGCTGGGAAATCTCCCGCCTCTACGGCATGTTTGCCACGCCGATGGCTTACCTGGTGGATGAGGCCGGCATTATCAGCGCCAACGTGGCCGTGGGAGTGGATGGCATCCTGGCTCTCGTATCGTCACCTCCCGCCGGACAGTCCAGCGTCGTGGCGGAGAATCTCGTGTCGGACAGTACCGGTCGTCTTTGATCCAACGGAAATTTCACGTATCTGCGTGAAATTTCCGTCAGGATTTTATTTGCCGATACAGAATTGGCTGAAGATCGAATCGAGCAAATCTTCGGTCGTCGTTTTCCCGACCACTTCGCCGACCGCGTTCACCGCGATGCGCAAGTCCAGCGCGACCAGTTCCAGCGTCAGGTCGCCGCGCAGGGCGTCGATCGTGCGAATCGTCGCTTCCCGCGCCCGGCGCAACGCGTCCTGATGCCGCGAGTTGATCATCACCTGCAGCATTTCGGCTTTGATCTCGCCGGCCCAAACCAGATTCTTGATGGCGTCCTTTAACGCTTCAATGCCCTCGCCGCTCAAGGCGCAGACGTCCACGACCGCCGATCGGGTCGCGAGGTTTGACGCGGGCGAAAGGCTCCGTTCTTCCAAAAGATTCTCCTCACTCTTGCGCTCTCTGGGACAGTTCCCCTCCCGGGAGGGGCCAGGGGTGAGTTTCGCTGTTTGCTCAGTCGCGCATTCGGCCACCAATTCCTCCGGCAACGCCAGTCGTGAGGGCAAATCCGTTTTATTGCGCACCAGGATCCGTTTCTTGTGCGCGAACTGTTTCAGATAATTGTCGTCCTCGGGCGTGAACGGTTCGGAGGCGTCGAAGACGTGAAGAATCAACTCCGCTTTCGCCACGCTCTCGCGGCTGCGACGAATCCCCTCCCGCTCGACGGCATCGCCGGCTTCACGCAAACCCGCCGTATCGACAAACACCACCGGCAGCCCGCGAATGTTGGCCGTTTCCTCAATCGTGTCGCGCGTGGTGCCCGCAATCGGCGAAACAATGGCGCGATCGTGACCGAGCAATTGATTGAGCAAACTCGACTTGCCCACGTTGGGCCGGCCGATGATGGCCGTTCGGATCCCGCGACGAAAAATCTGCCCTTCGTTCGCCGTGCGCAGCAGTTCGTCCATGAAGGTGACACCGCGTTCGAGCCGCGACAACAATTGCTCCTTCGTGTCCGGCGCGATGTCCTCGTCCGGGAAATCAATGTGCGCTTCGACATGAGCCAAAGTCTTCATCAGGTCGTCGCGCAGTTGGTTGATCCGCTGCGAGAGTTTGCCGGCGAGTTGTTCGTTGGCCGCGGCCAGCGACAACTCGGTGCGCGAATGAATCAGATCGGCGACCGCTTCGGCCTGGGCGAGATCAATGCGGCCATTGAGGAACGCGCGCCGGGTGAACTCGCCCGGCTCGGCGAGCCGCGCCCCGTTCTCCAGCACGGTGTCCAACACCAGCTTTGCGGCGAGAATGCCGCCGTGGCAGGTGATTTCCACCGCGTCCTCCCGCGTAAAGGTCCGGGGCGCGCGCATGACTGAGAGCAGGACCTCATCCACGGTTCGTCCCTGTCGCACGATTTTCCCGTATTGAATCGTGTGCGTTGGCGCGGCGGAGGGTTTCAACGAGCTTTTGCCGACCGGCACAAACGCCCGGTCGGCGACCGCCAGCGCCTGCGGCCCCGAAAGGCGAACCACCGCCAGCCCGCCTTCGCCCAGCGGCGTCGCAATCGCGGCAATTGTGTCGTCGAGCATGGGCCGGTCGATGTTGCCGGGTCATCAGGTTGTCAGGTTGTCACGGCGCGCGCGATGGCCCTTGGACCTGACAACCTGATAACTTTCAACCCGCATGTCCGCAGCTTCCCGCCTGGTTCTCCGTCTCGCGCCCTTCCAGCCACAACCGTGCTTTCTCATAGCTTTTCCGGTGCAGGTAATGGAGCAGCGTCGGATCCGTATCTTTCGGCAACTGGCGCGCCAGTTCGTCGATCCGGGCAAACAGAGGCAACAGGTCCGGTTTCGGATTCGCCGCGGGCATGGACTGCACGGCATTGTTCAGTTCCACCAACGTCTGCAAAAGGGTCTGTTCCGTCGCGGTCATGCCTGTTGATTACCCCATCCCGGCCATGAAACCAAGTTTTCCCGCGTAGATTCGTTGGACCGTTCAATTGTTCAATCGTTGAAACGTTCAATCGTAAAATTGCCACAACGTCTCCCGACACACCGCGCTTCAACGCTCCAACGCTTCCGGTTGCGGATCAAACGCGCAGTTCATTTCAACGGCCTTGGCGAGCCGACGCAAATATT
Source organism: Haliangiales bacterium (assembly GCA_035637175.1). Taxonomy (GTDB): domain Bacteria; phylum Verrucomicrobiota; class Verrucomicrobiia; order Limisphaerales; family AV2; genus AV2. Next base: position 6,022 of record DASPXS010000175.1, read on the forward strand.
CTTCGCGCGGGATGGTGATTGCGCCAAGTTGCCGCGTGATGGGCGTCGCGGCTTGAATGTCAAACAGAACGAAACCCCGACTGCGCAAGCGTTGAATCAAGTGGTAAAGGGCCGCCTTGGACGCGTTGCTGGCGCGGTGAAACATCGATTCGCCCGCAAAGAAACCACCGATGGATACGCCGTAGATGCCGCCGACGAGTTGTTCTCCCTGCCAGCATTCAACACTGTGCGCGCAGCCTTTTTTGTGCAGTCGCGTGTAGGCCGCGATAAAAGCGGCGCTGATCCAGGTGCTCTTTCGTCCCGGCGCCGGCGCGGCGCAGCCTTCCACGACTTTACGAAAGGCGCGGTCCACCGTGATTGCAAAAGCGCCTTTGCGGATCACGCGGGCCAGGCTCTCCGATACATGAAACCGGTCCAGTTCAAAAATGGCGCGCGGCTCCGGCGACCACCAGGTGATCGGATTGTCCGTCCAGGGAAAAATTCCGTTGCGATAGGCCAGCAACAGACGCGGCACGGACAAATCACCCCCCACAGCCACCAGTCCGTCAAACTCACCGCCCTGTTTCGCCGAACGCGGATCAGGAAACCAAAGGCGCGTGGTCAGGATCGTTGACACGAGAAGGTTACGCTTCCCGTTCCAGGGCTTCGAGCAGGGTCATCTGCAAGTAGCCGCAGAATTCCATGGCCGCGTAGTAGCGCGCGTTCTTGGGGTTCAACTCAATCGGTTTGCCTTTCTTTTCGTCGGGCTCGCCAAGGACCAGCCAACTG
>DASPXS010000176.1:0-12706 GCA_035637175.1 Haliangiales bacterium
TTGTTCCTTTCCTCTCCGCCAAGCCTCGAAGCAGTTTTTAGCCTTAAACACTGCCGGCTTCGGACGATGCCGAAGGCGAGCTGGGCGAAATGATTTTCACTAATCTTCTTCTGCCGCTCACACTCTCAGCGCGAAACGGGAGGTGCTTCTCCTTTTTTGGCAATTATGCGTCCGCCGTTGCCCTCTCGGTCATGCTCCCTAACTGCGACCGGCTGCTTGGCGTCCATGAACCCACCCCTGATAGCCCGTTAATAAACTCTGTAGTGGCAGGCGTCTTGACCGGTTCCGGGCGGCGGCCGCGGTGGCGCGAGCCGGCCTCCGTGCAACGTCACGGTCCAGGGGCGGAACCCGGGGATGCGGTGGCGGGCGGACGGTTGGTCGCGGATGCGGGCGGCGCGTTGGTGGGCATGGGCAGGCCGAGTTTGCTGTGAAGCTGGGCGACCAGCATCGTGTTGTAGCTTTCATCAAACTGGCGCAAGGCTTCGGTTTTCAGTTCCTTGATGTCCGGCAGCCCGATGCGGTCCTTCTGTTTTTGCGTCTCGCGTTGGTAACGCGCCCAGATCTTTTCCGCCAACAGCGCGCATCCGGCCGCCGAATCGTCCTCGCCGATCGCCAGGTTGAAGTAGGAGCGAATGAGGGAACCCTCGATCGCCTGGCGGACCCGCGGTCCGGACGTTTCGCCGATGTCTTCGGTCACTTTGGCCGCGCAGTAATCGTCCACCGTCAGGTCGGCGATTTTGGTCAACTCCCGGTTCGGTCGGCGCACGTCGGAGACCGCGGCATCCGGGTATTTTTCGATCAGATACTTCATCCATCGCTCGGCCTCGGAACGGCGATTGTTGGTGTAGAGGAAATAGACGGCGTCTTTGAGAAAATTCTTGTGCGCGGTCGCGATGTGATCGCGGTATTCGGCGTCCTGGGCCATCATCGTTTCATAAGCCTTGTTGGCGCGGGGAATCATCGCCAGGTTGGGGCCGTAGTCATACCCTTTCTGGTCGCCCACCTTCACTTCGATCAATCGTCCCCGCTGAAATGCCAGTTGCAAGGGCTGATAAATCTCGCGGCGGAGGGTGATCTGTTCTTCTTTCTTCGCCCGTTTCAACCCGAGTGTGGCCCAGTAAATCGCGTGCGATTCGGGCAAGCGCCACTCCAGGGGGCCGAATTCGTCATCCACCTCTTTCATGTGGATCGGATGGAGCTTGTATTTTTCGCGCAGGATTTTGGCGCGTCCCTTTTCGTCTTCACTCTCCGGATGGATCAAGGCCTGGTAATTCGTGCCGTGGAGCACGGCGTCCATTTCCCGCGCCCACTGGAACTTGAAATACTTGTTGGCATCATCGAGGTCCTGGCCGATTTTGTGCTGAAATATCCAACCCAGCTCGCGGTAAATCAACGGTTCGTCCGGGTTGTATTTCAGCGCCTCGTCGCGCAGCAGTTCGATGCCCCGCAGCACCCATTGCCAGCGGTCGCGCGGGTCGCTGAACTTGATCGAAATATTGTAGGACATGTCCCACGCCTGCACGACCCACACCGACACAAAATGCGGCTGTAACTTCGTAATCCAGTCCGCGAGCTGCACCTTTTCGAAATACTTGTCCTGGTCCTGCAATTCCATGGCGCGGACCCAGAGCGCATTGGCGATCAGGCCGCGGAAACCGCCCAGCGCCACCGTGGTGAACACCAGCACGGGCGGCGCGGTCTGGCCCAACGGCTCGCCGCGGGTGAGGCCCAGCGCCACCCGTTCCCGGTTCAACTGGCGTTGCGTCAGCCCGGAGAGGAGCAGCAGCGGGACCATCGCCAAAACCAGCGCCGCCTTGTAAAGCCTGGAACGCGGCCGGCTCATGTGGTCCCCTGCGCGGTGGCCAGCTCGCGCCGCGTGAAACTGATGATGCCGATGGCGGCGAACGCGCCGCCCAGCAGCACAATGATCTGGACGACTGCCCGCGCCAGTTCGCCCCAGCTCACGCTGCGGCCGGTGCTCAACGCGTCGATGGGCGAGAAATCCTGCACCAGGTTGATCACGGTGAGCAGCCCGCGAAAGAGTGGCAGCGCGACTAGGTCAATGAGCGAGGGGTGGTCCACGCGGCCGGTTTCATGGTTGATCGCCGCAATGCCCCCCTCTTCCACCACCTGTTTGACGGTTCCGCTGGATAGCCCGACAACCAGAACTCCCAGGGACACGAAGGCGGCGACGGGGAAGGAAAGGAAACTGGCCGCGGAAAGTCCGATGGCCGCCAGCAATGCCAGCCAGCACCAGATAATGCCCAGGCCCCGGATGAAATTGAGGCCAAAGCCGCTCTCGGGAAACAGCACCTCCAGGCCGTCGTCCAGCGGGAACAACAGCGCCGTCTCGTTGTAATTCAGGAAATCGATCACCAGATCGCCGTTTTCCTCAAGCAGGCCGGGTGGCAGCGTCAACTCGTGGAAAGTTTCGGCCGAAAGGCTGGCCTGCTGCACCGCATAGCGGCGCCCTTCAGGAGGGCCGATCTCCCAGGCGCCGACGTAGGTGCCCGAGGCCGTGGGTTGCGCCACGAAAAATTTGACGCGCAGTTGCAGCGGCTGATCGCGCAACCGGTCCTGGAGCAGGCCCGCGCTGATGACCCAGCGATGCCCGAAGCGCGGCGGCGCAACTTGGTAACCGGACTTGAGCCGCTCGCGGATCTCCTTTCGCACGAAATCCCGGTCCATGCTTGCCACTTTGCTGTCCTTGAGCCGCTCCTTGAGCAGTTCTTCGACTTTCCGGTCGATCGCGTCGGTGTCCACCGACGGCTTCAGCGAACCGCGCGCCACCAGCACCTCGCGGCGCAATCGCTCCTGCGCTTCCGGCGGCAACTGTCGGGCGCGCCATTGCATGAGGAAATAAACCGTGGCGCCGGATACCGCCAGCAGCAGGAGGTTGAGCAACAGGATGCCGGTCCATTTGCCCAGCCAGATTTCCCAGCGGGCGATCGGTTTCACGGCCACCATCTGCATCTGGCACTCCTCGACATCGCGCGCCAGCGTGCCGCACGCCAGCCAGAGGGTGGCGAATCCCAGCAACGTGATGATCGTGCCCAGGGTGTAGGTCAGCAGAATCTGGGTGAAACCCTGCGCCGTGCCGTCGTGCTTGATGATCATCGGCAGCCCGATCACCCCGCCCAGCAGCAACACCGTCAAAATCTGCACCAGCCGATAACGAAAGGCCGCCTTGAAAGTCAGCTTGGCGATGGCGAACAGGCGTTGCATGAGGTTGATTTCAAATTTGAAATTTGAAATTTCAAATCGAGCCGCTCACTTCGGCTTGCCCAGCAGCGACGACAATTTTTCGTTGGCTTTTTCCAACTCGGCCGCCGTGACGGCTGCGGCGGGCCGCTCTTCCGCCGGGGCGGTTTCCGCGGGCCGGGTCAATCCCTCCAGTTTCCCGAGATCCACGGTTTCTTCCGGCGCCGGCGCCGCGGCTTTTGGCTCGACCGTCGCGGGCGGCTGGGTCAAACGTTCGAGAACCTTCTCGGCTTGCGACGGCGCCTCGGCGTCGCCGCGCAGGTAGGCGGCGACTTTGCTGCCCGAGATCGCGCCCGAAGTCTGGGCTTCACTCGCGCGCGCTTTCTCCACCACCCCGAGGAAGTAGCTCTCCAGATTTTGCGTCGGCGTATCGATGCGCACTTTGTCCTCCGCCACATCATGCCGGATGACGTCCAGCACGCGCTGCAATGTTTCCCGCGGCAGCACCGGCGCGGTAATGCGGATGGAATCCGCCTGGGCGAGCAGGTCCTTGAGCGTGCCCATGGCCTGGATTCTTCCGCCGTAATAAATGACCACGCGGTCGCAGACGTCTTCCACGTCGGCCAACAGGTGGCTGCTCAGGATGACCGTCTTGCCGCGGCGGGCCAGGGCGAGGATCAAGTCCTTGACTTCGCGACAACCAATCGGGTCCAGGCCGGAAGTGGGTTCGTCCAGCAGCACCAGGTCGGGATCGTTGATCAGCGCCTGCGCCAGGCCGATGCGGCGTTGCATGCCCTTGGAAAATTCGCCCACCATGCGCCGCCGCACCTGGTTCAGGCCCACCATTTCGAGCAGTTGCGCGGCGCGGCGCCGTCGTTCGTGGTTCGGCAGATCGAACAGGCTGCCGAAAAAATCGAGCGTCTCGCCCGAATCCAGGTAGCGGTAGAGATACGATTCCTCCGGCAGATAACCAATGCGCGCCTTGGTCGCGACGTGCCGCGGCGAATGGCCGAACACTTCAATATGCCCCTTCGTGGGGTAGAGCAATCCCAGCAGCAGCTTGACCGTCGTGGACTTGCCCGAGCCGTTGGGGCCGAGCAGGCCAAAGACCTCGCCCCGCCGTACTGCGAAATCGACGTCGTCCACCGCCTTCGCCTTGGGCCGGCCCCAGAAGTCTTTGAAAACTTTGGTCAATCCACGGACCACAACGACATTTTCCGCCGGTTGCGGATGGCGGGTCGCGGGCGGCGCAGTTTTTTCTTCAACGGCGGTCATATTCAGTAAAGGGCGGTTTCTTCAGCACTGCGCCGAACCGAACCGATACGGGCACCGCCGGGAGAGCGACAATCCTCTGCCGCGCTGCGTCTCACGCGGCCGTGGCGTCCAGTCATGCATTCCCTGCTGTCGTTCTGCTGTTCGCCTTTCCAAAAGCGCCAGAGGACTGGCGCAGTCCAAAAGCGGGCGCACTTCGCCCCGGTTTTGGTGAACGCGAAGCGTCTTGGAGTGCGCCACTCCTGTGGCGCTTTCGATCGGCGCGCGCACGTTCCGGAATCCGTCATCCGGCATCTATCATCGAATCGAGCCGGACTCATACCGGCGTTTGATCGTCGCTGTTGGGTCTTTGAAGCGTCCATCTTACCCTCTCACGCCGGCTTCGGCACCAGTTGCGGCGCCGGCTCGGCTTTGCGCCCGGAACTTTTATCCGTCGGTCCCGGCAGGCCGGCCTGGAACGGCTCCAGTTCCTCACCCAAACGGACCAGGCGCGCGCTGTTAAACACGACGATCAGCGAGCCGACGTTATGCATGATCGCCGCAATGATCGGATTCAAGTAACCAAACGCGCCCGCCGTCCACCCGCCGATGATGAAGCAGACGCCGAACAGGAAGTTCTGGTTGATGATGGCCCGGGTTTGCCGCGAGAGCTTTACCAGGAATGGCAGGCGGCGCAGATCGTTGTTCATGAGCGCGATCGTCGCGCTGTGAATCGCCACTTCGCTGCCGGCCGCTCCCATGGCAATGCCCATGTCGCCCGCCGCCAACGCCGGCGCGTCGTTCACGCCGTCGCCCACGACCGCGACGCGGTAGCCGCGCTCTTTCATCTGCCGGACGAAATCGACCTTGTTCTGCGGCAAACACTCGGCGAGGACTTCTTGGCAGCCGATTTCGCGGGCGACGCGGGCCGCGACCGGCTGACGGTCGCCGGTCACCATGGCAATGCGGCGGACGCGGGTTTGCTTCAAAGCGGCGAGCGCCTCGCGAGCCTCGGCGCGCGTCTGGTCCTGCAACCCGATCCAGCCCACGCATCGGCCGTTGCGCGCGGCAAAAATCAGGCTGAATCCTTCGGTCTCGTTCAAGTCCACCGACGTCGCAAATTCTTCGCTGATGCCGTTGTCTTTGAGCCATTGCGCCCGGCCAATCACGATCTCCGCGCCATCGACACGCGCCTTAATGCCGCGTCCGGCGGCTTCGGCGAAATCTTTCGGCTCAGCCAGCGGCACTCCGGCTTCTTCGGCGAGTTGGGCCAGGGCTTTGGCGGTGGGATGATTGCTGTATTTTTCCGCCGAAGCCGCCAGCCGCAGCAATTCCGCCGGTTTCGTCTCGCCCAGCGGCGCCAACCGGCTGACCACCAGGTGGCCGGTGGTCAGCGTCCCCGTTTTGTCGAAGATGAAAGCGTTGATGCGCGCGGCCAATTCGATGTCTCCCACGTTTTTGATCAGGATGCCCAGACGCGCGGCCGCCGAGAGGGCGGCGACCATCGCGGTGGGGGAGGCCAGAATGAACGCGCAGGGGCAGGCCACCACCAGGACGGTGATGACGCGATTCAGATCTTTCGTGAACGCCCAGACGAGCGCCCCGAGCACCAGCACCAGCGGGGTGTAAAAGACCATGTATTGGTCGATGATCCGCAGGATCGGCAGTTTGGTCTTTTCGGCGGCGAGAATCAGGTCGCGCACGCGGCCCAGGGTGGTGTCCTGGCCGGCGCGCGTGACCTTCACCTCGAGGACGCCGGTGAGGTTCTGCGTGCCGGCAAAGACCTCGTCGCCCGGTTTTTTGTCCACCGGCAGCGATTCACCGGTGATGGTGGCCTGATTGAACGAACCCTGGCCGCTGAGGATCACGCCATCCGCCGCGACATTGTCGCCCGGACGAATGCGGATCATATCACCGACGGCCAGATCCTGCGCCGCGATCTCCTCCTCGGCGCCGTCGCCCCGGAGGCGGCGCGCTTTGGTCGGCGTGAGTTTGATCAGCGATTCGATCGAAGCGCGCGCGCCGGCCGCGGTGCGCGTTTCGATGAGTTCGGCCAACAGCATAAAAAAAGCGATGATGCCCGCGGTCTGGTAGCCGCCGATCTGCGATTCGCCGGATCCGAAGGCGGCCAGCACCGCGATGGCCACCAGTTCATTGATGCTGAGAATGCCCCGTTTGATGTCTTTCAGCGCGGTCGCCACAATCGGCCAGCCCAGGATGGCGGCGCCCAGCATCGCGCTGAGGCCGGCGACCAGGCTGCCTTTCTCGAACATCCAGGCGACGAGGTAGGAGTTGGCGACGAAAATAACGCCGCCGAGCATCTGCCAGAGACGCACCGGAATGTGTTCGTGGTCGTGTTCGTGGTCATGGTGAACTGGATCGTGATGATCCTGTTCCTGCAGGCTTAACAGCGAGGTGACTTGCATACGACTTACTCGGTTTTGGGCGTTTCTTTTTTTGGCACTTCCGGGTCTTTGCTCAACTGTAATCGCAGTTCCCACAGTTTGCCATCCGCGCGCTCGGGAACGAACTGTTTGAACTGGGCGTTGGTCAATACCCGCTCCAGGGTTTCCGCCAGCAAACGCTTCTGGAACAACTCCGGGTTGCTGCGGTAACGCGGCAGGAGGTCTTCGAAGCTCCGGGCTTCCGCCGCGATGGTCGTCACGAGGTAATTGCTGCGCGTCACGCCGTCGCGAAAAATGACGGATGCGTCGCCGGCCGCCTTGTTGGTCGCGCCGCGCGCGTAGGTTTGCGCCTCCTGAATTTTGATGTCGCCCTGGTTTTGCGCCCGGATCACGTTGTCGAACGCCTGCGCCACGTCAATCGGCGGCTCGGTGCGCACTTCCCGCGGCTCGACGGTGGCGCCGAGGTTGAGCCGGGCGATGACCTCGTTGACGCGGGCGAGCAGGGTTTCCTGAAAGGCCGCCTTGTTTTTGTAAATGGCATCGTCGGCGGTGAACCGGGCGGAGGCGTAGAACAACGCATTGTCCAGGACGTGCTGGAGGAGGTTTGTCGGGTCGGCGAAGTTGAAAACGTAACTGAGGGGGTCGGTGATGCGATAGGTCAACGTGGTGCGAACGTGAATGATGTTGCCGTCGCCGGTCAGTGTGTAGCCGTCCACGCCCGGCTGGAGCACCCCTTTGGCCTGGGGCTTCGCGCCCGCGGCTTCCTCGCCCGGCGTCTGGTAATACCACCCGGCCGTCGAAGTGATCGTGTGCGCCTCGCCCACGGGCACAAAGACTTTTTCGTCAATCGGATACGGCCACGCCCAATGCAGGCCGGGCTTGAGCAATCGCTCGCTGCCGGCGCCCACCGGCTTGCCGAAGCGCAGAATGATCGCGACCTGGTTCGGTTTGACGGTAAAAATGCGCGACGCGACAAAAATAATCGCCAGCGCGGCCATGAGCAGCTTCACAATGTTGAAGCTGCTGTGGAGGGCCTCCGACAAAGCTTGCGCGCCGGAGTCTTCGACACTCGCCGGCCGCGCGGGAACGCCGGCCGATTTGCCCGACGCGTCGCCGGCCGGCTCGTGTTCCGGGTGTGGATGATCGTTGCTCATCGCGCGGCGCTACTTTCGGGAAGTGGAATTGGTTGAGGCGCGGTTCGGCACGCCATTCAGCAGGTTGAACGGCGCGGTCTGCGGACCGAGGATCAGGCTGGAACGCTCCTTGAGCGAGGGCTCGAGCGCCTTGAGTTGAAACCAGAACACGGCGAGGTCCGGTTCCTTCCTGAACGTCTCGTAGTATTCGGCCGCTTTGGTCTCCGCCTCGCCGGCGATCTTGATGGCCTCCGCTTTCGCCTCGGCCAGGATTTTGTTGGCGTCGGCGTCGGCGTCGGCGCGGATGATCTTCGCCTGGCGGTCGCCTTCGCTCTGGTATTTGGACACCAGCCGCTGGCGCTCGGCTTTCATGCGTTCGAAGACCGTGCTGGTGACGCTCTCGGGCAACTCGACCTGTTTGATGCCCAGGACCTCGACCTGAATGCCGTAGTTCCTGCGGACCTGCGTCTGAATGGCGTCGAGCATTTGTTTTTCCACCTGATCGAACTTCAAGTCCGCCTGGTTGGTCGAGATCAGGTCGCTGAACGCCGTCTGGCCGATGACGCCGCTCTTGGCGTTGCGCACCAACTGCTCCAGGCTCTGCTCGGCCCTGTTGATGTCGGCGTTGAAACTCTCCAGGAAAATCTTCGGCTCGGCGATGCGCCAGCCGACATAGACCGAGATGATGAGGCTGATCTGGTCCTTGGTGAAGGTCTGGTCAAACTTGCGCTCGAACGTCCGGATTCGATTGTCGAACTCATAGATTTTCTGAATCGGCCAGGGGAGGCGAAACTTCAAGCCGGCGTCGGTCAGGCCGTTAATGCTCCGGCTGTATTTGCCGAAGGTGGTGACGACTTTCGCCTCGGTTTGCCGCACCTGAAAGGTGAACAACAGGCAGGCCATAATGATCACCAGCACGATGCCGGTGATGAGCGTGATCGAGTTTCGTTTCATAGGCTCAAACGGCAATTCATTTGTTCGACTCCGGCGGTTTGGTGGCATCCGGCGGCAAAATGACATTGGGCAACAACAGGTCTCCGCGGATGTTTTGCTCCAGGTTCAGGATCAGAATGTCCGAGGTGTTCGTCGCGGTCAGAACATATTTGCGCACCGGCCCCAGAGCGCGCGCGAGCGTTTCGAGATACGTCCGCTGCAGGTAAACCGACGGCGAAGCGCGGTAGGCCGCGATCTGGTTGTTGAACCGGTTCGCCTCGGCGCCGGCCACGGCCACCCGGGTGACCCGGTCATTGCGCGCCTGGGCGACGATGTTGGTGGCCTCGGCCTGGGCCGAAGGGATTTTCTCGGCCTGATACGCTCGCGCGTATAGAATGTTGGTCTGCTTCTGCTGCAGCGCGCTCACGACCGCTTCAAAAGCGGCGGCGACCAGCGTGCGTTTGCTGCCCAGCGGCGGATGAATGTCCTGCAAGCCGACGAAGACGACGTTCACGCCCAGCTTCGCCTCGTCGGCCCGCTTCTGCACCCGCCGGCGGATTTCCTCCGCGGCCGCCAGGCGGCCCTCCGACATGATGCGGTCGATATCGACGTTGACGAGATAACGCACCACTTCCCGGTTCGCCAGTTCCTTGAGCAACACATCGGCGTTGGCGTGGTGGTAAACCCAGGCCGGCAGGTCGGTGATCTGATATTGAATGGGAATGCTGACCGTGAGCAGGTTGGCCGGCACGGGTTTCTCGTTGCTGTCCGCGCGAACGATCTCCTCGCGGCTGGCCACCAGCATGTTGAACTCGCCTTCGTGCTGCTCCGTCTGTTTGAAATGCGGCCGGGTCCAGAGCACCGTCTTCTCCGTGTTGGGTTCCTCGCCGACCGTGAAACTTTGAATCTCCCGGGTCTGGTAGCGATAGACCTGGTCGATCGGCCACGGCCATTTCAAATGCCAGCCGGGATCGAGCACCGCGCCGCCCGGGGCCGGACGGCCGAAGTGTTCGAGCAGACCTTGCTCGCCCGGCTCGATGATGACGAATGTCGTCGAAAGAAACAGCACGAGCAGTTGACCCAGGAAAAGCAATTGCAACGTGTCTTTGAAAAACTTGTAGAAGGAAGTCTCCGTGACTTTGAATCCGAACTGGTAATCGAGCGCCTGCCCGACCGTGGTGATCAATCCGGCCGGCTGGCCGAGCAATCCGATCAGCCGGCTCTCGTAGAGCAAACGCGCGACCTGGCCCCGCACTCGCGGCCGGTAGATGTCGAACACCAGTCCCGCGAGTGTTTCCAGGGCGGTCAGTCCCAGGACGACGCACAACGCCCTCGCAAGGTAGGAGTCGATCTTGGGATAGCCGCCCCAGGTTGCGGCCTCGGAGACCGCCGTGAGGCCACAGATCAAGGCGCCCAGCATCAGGTAACCGGCGCCGGGGCGCAGCAGACGCAGATTTTCCAGCCGCGCGAGGCCGCCGGAGTATTTGCTCAACAGAAAAAGCACCAGCGCGAAGAGCGCGTACAGCGCCAGCGTGATCGTGGCGCGGTCCAGGTTCGGCGGCGCCGCTTTGCCCAGACCTTGCCAGAACCACCAACTCGCGCCGCCTTGCAGCAGGAGCAGCAGCGCGGTGAATGCGGGCACGAGGTATTTCTCGAACTGCTCGCGCGAGCGCCGCGCCGGGAACGTGTCGGCCGCGGCTTCCTGGAACAGTGTCGTGGTGTCCTTGGCCCGCTTCAGTTCATCGTATTCCAGTTTTTCCTGCCGCTCACGCTCTTCGAGCCGCATCTGAAAATAGCTGACAACCGCGACGAGAAACCCCAGCGCGAGGAACGCGACGCCCACCATGCCGGTGGCGGTGCCGGCGTAGCGGGCCAGAACGGCGCCGATCACAGCGACGATCAGCAGCACGGCCCAATTGATGATTCCGACCTTTTGAATGTCTCGTTCCATGCGGGTCTCAGCTCAACTCCCGGTCTTCAAACAGCAACAATCCCAGCGCCAGCGAAGCGCCGAGATAACCGATGACGTATCCAAACGCGCGCCCGACGTAGCTCCAGGGGATTTGATTTTTCGCTTCGAGAACATCGGCGAGCCAGAAAAGCTGCCAATTCGGCACGACCGTGTAAAGCACGGAAGCCCACCATCGGCCGCCCAGGCCGGCTTGACGCAACTGTTGTTTGTCCCCGGCGCTCAGCGCCTTCTGTTCGGCCGGATCCAGCAGGCCATCCTGGTTGCGGTCATATTTCTCCACCACCGTCTGCAGCAGTTTTTTCTGGTCGCCGGTCAGTTGCGGGTTGTTCAGTTCGGTTTGCAGGCTCGACGTCCAGACCGGTTCGGCGCGCCGGCCGAACAGGTAATCCGACATCAATCCGAGCAGGAAGACGCCGGTGCAAATCGCCAGGGTCGGGATCATTTCAAAACGGGTCGAGCAGGCCAGCGCCAGACCGGCCAGCACCCAGAGCGCGAACAGAATCAGGATCGCCGCCGGCGCCAGGCGCCAGTCCACTTCATTCGGCGTCATGCCATATCGGTTCCTGGTCTGCGTGAAGCAAAGGATCACCACGAACGCCAGCGTCGCCATCACCACCACCGCGAGCACCGCGTTGGCGACAAACGGCCGGCGCAAAAAATAATTGATGAAACCGGCCGCCGCATAACCCAGCGCCAGCAGGCCGCAAAAAATTCCGAACGACCGCATGTCCGCGTCGCCGTAGGCGTCGTAGGCCATCCGGCTGGCGAGCAGCGCGGCGAGCGCGTTCACGTAGGTCAGCACCGTCAACGCCGCGGCCAGGCCCAGATATTTGGCCAGCAAAAATTGCGCGCGTCCCACCGGCTTCGCCAACACGGCCAGCGCGGTGCCGGACCGGATCTCGTGGGCCACCGACGCCGACGCGTTCAACACCGCGCCAAACAGGCCCGACAACAACATCACCGCCAGCGTGCTGTCCTTGACCAGTTTGGGATCGTCGCCGAAACCGAAGTAGGGAACCGCCGCCAGGAAAACGTTGAACACGGCCGAGCAGGTCATCAGCAGCAAAAACACCGGTTGCCGCACCAGTTCCATGAACGCATTGCGGGCGATGGTCAGGAATTGTCGCATTTCAACGGTTGATTAAGCGTCACAGGTTACGAATCCGAGTCTCGATTGCAATCGGTTATTCCCCTCGCGGGTCGCGGACCGATAGCAGGAACCGGTTGTGCAGGGAAGTTACCCGGAAAACCGGACCGTTGAAAACTGTGCGTCTGTCTGCACACCCGAAGCAAATGACAAAATCCGAATGACGAATGACGAAGGAATGACCAATTCCCAATGACGAAGGACAAAGGAATGACAAAATCCCAATGACAAAAAGCGACGCAGTCGCTCCAGTGTTCTCTTTGGATTTCGGGGTTTGGATTTCTTTGGTCATTTAGCATTGGTCATTTGACATTCGCTCGTTGTGATTCCCCAGATGACACAAGCGGAGCGACGCGCTACGCTTGGCGCCGCATGAGCCGCCCCTGCCTTAGAGCCGTCGCGGTCGTGTTTGTCGCGCTCCTGGTCGGCGTAGTGGCCTTCGTTATCGCTCGCAAGCGCACCGGCGCACCGGCCGCCGGCCCCGGCCACCCGACCAGCCTGGTGAGCCGGGAGCTCGTTGATCAGTTCACCGCACTGGAAACGCGGGAGCAGGAACTCAACAAAACGGTTTGGGCAAAAGAGATGCTCGCGGAAGAATGCGGCCGTGTGTTCGAGTCGCTCTGGGATTCACTCAACGCCTCGACGAACAAATTCGGCGTCCTGG
>DASPXS010000177.1:0-6697 GCA_035637175.1 Haliangiales bacterium
GCGGCCGGCCCAATTGCCCGCGGGCGCGACCCCGACGCAGTTGGCGGCTTACACGGTGGTGTCGCGGGTGCTGTTGAACCTCGATGAAACCATTACGAAAGAATAGTTATGAACTGCCAATCTCATCTCTATCGCGGCCACGATCCGAAGCTGGTAACGCGCCGCTGGTTCTTCCAGCAATGCGGCGTCGGTCTGGGCGCCGTCGCGCTGGGCACGCTGTTTCGCGAAAGCGGCTTTGCCGCGGCTTCCGCGTTGAATCCGCTGGCGGCGAAGCAGCCGCATTTCCCGCCGAAGGCCAAACGCGTCATTTTCCTGTTCATGGCCGGCGCGCCCAGCCATCTCGAATTGTTCGATTACAAGCCAGCGTTGGAGAAATGGAACGGCAAACCGCCGCCGGAGGAACTCATCAAGGGTTACCGCGCCGCGTTCATCAATCCGAACGCCGCGTTGCTCGGCCCGAAGTTCAAGTTCGCCAAACACGGTCAGAGCGGGGCGGAGTTGTCGGAATTGCTCCCGCACCTCGCCGAAGTCGTGGACGACATCGCCATCGTCAAGTCCATGCACACGGACGCCTTCAACCACGCGCCGGGACAGATTTTGATGTGCACCGGCACGCAGCAATTCGGCCGGCCCAGCGTCGGCGCCTGGGCCAGCTACGGCCTCGGCAGCGAGTCTCAGGACCTGCCCGCCTTCGTCGTGTTCAGCACCGGCGCCAAAGGCCCCAGCGGCGGCTCGTCCAATTGGGGCGCCGGCTTTCTCCCGTCGGTTTATCAGGGCGTTCTGTTCCGCAGCGTCGGCGACCCGGTCCTGTATCTCTCCAACCCCGGAGGCGTGGACCCGCAGATTCAGCGCGACTCGCTCGACGCGATCAAACGTCTCAACCAAAAACATCTCGATATCGTGGGCGACCCGGAAATTGCCACGCGCATCAATTCATTCGAGCTGGCGTATCGCATGCAGCTCATCGCGCCGGAATTGATGGACGTTTCCCGGGAACCGAAGCACATCCTCGACCTGTATGGCGCCGAGCCGGGCAAAGGTTCGTTCGCCAACGCCTGTCTGCTGGCCCGGCGGCTGGTCGAACGCGGCGTCCGTTTCGTCGAAATTTTCCACGAGGCCTGGGACCAGCATGGTAATTTGAAAAAGGACATCGCCAAAAACTGCGAGGTCACCGACCGGCCCTGCGCGGCGCTCATCAAGGACCTCAAACAATGCGGCATGCTCGAGGACACGCTGGTGATCTGGGGCGGTGAATTCGGGCGCACACCGATGGTCCAGGGCGGCGACGACGGACGCGATCATCATCCGAACTGTTTCACCATGTGGCTGGCGGGCGGCGGCGTAAAACGCGGCATCACCATCGGCGAATCGGACGAATTCGGTTTCAACGCGACGAAGGACAAGGTCCACGTCCACGACCTGCATGCGACGATCCTGCACCTGCTCGGTTTCGATCACACGAAACTGACCTACCGTTTCCAGGGGCGGGATTTCCGGCTCACGGATGTCTCGGGCGAACTGGTGGAGAAGTTGCTGGCGTGATTTGGAACAGCGATTGGACCGCTAATCCTCGCTGATTGACGCTGTTCTCCACGACGGCGAGCTTCGCTACAGCGCGATGCCTCCCGTCGGTCAGGCGGTGGTTTTGTTCGGCAAAACCGAGCTGTTGAAGCGGCAACAGGCCAAGATGCTACCGTTCTGATCCGGGCCGGTTTCGACGCTGGCCCCGGCTCCGCATCCCGATTTTCATCGAGCAGCAGGAAAGCGCTTTGCTTTTCGCGCCAGCGTTGGTTTACTCTCGGGCAAACCCAACGCCAACCCGGTTATGATGGAAGTGAAAATTCAGTGCGGCTGCGGCACGCGTTACAAATTCGATTGGGAACCCGCCGCCGGCCTGCTCCCGGCGGCCGTTCAATGCCCGCGATGCGGCGGCGACGGCACCGCCGCCGCCAACCAGATCATCCGGCAAAACCGTTCGACCTCCATCAGCTCCGGCCCCCTGGCTCCGCCTGCGGGCACGAGCTTGCGCGTGTCCGGATCGACCGGCGACACGGTTCACGGAAGGGCGCCGAGCGCATCGCGCGCCCCTGGGCAGTTCGCCGTCCACGGCAATCGCCCGCTGCTCGAACGCACTTCGTTTTTCGTCAAGGAACGGGTTGCGGTGCTCAAGCTCACGGACACTTACGACATTCTCGACCCGGCCACGGGCCAGAACATCGGCGTGGCGAAGGAGGAGCCGCCGATCTGGGCCAAATGGCTGCGCTTGGTGATCGCGAAACACACGATGCCCACCACGGTGAACATCTATGAACAGGAAGGCCAGCCGCCGGTGGCCTCGATTCATCGCGGGTTCACTTTTATCCGCTCCAAAATCCGGGTGGTCGCCGGCGGCAAGCCGCTCGGTTATTTTCAAAGCAAACTGATTTCCATCGGCGGCGGTTTCAATGTCTTCGACAACCAGAACCAGCAGGTCGCCGAGGTGAAAGGCAACTGGAAGGGCTGGGACTTCAAGTTCATCAGCAAGCAAGGCCGCGAGATCGGTTCGGTGACCAAGAAATGGGCCGGACTCGGCAAGGAACTGTTCACCTCGGCGGACAATTACATCATTTCACTCAAGGACCTGAGCGGCGCCAGCCCGGCTGCCGGCGCGCTGCTGCTCGCCGCCGGTCTGGCGATTGATGTGGTCTATAAGGAAGCGGAGTAAGGTGTTCGGCCCTTTGCGGGATCAAACCAGCGTTGCCTTGCACCGAGAGCGCAAAGTCAGCGCGAGCGGGAATGATCTTGTGCTGACGAAGGCGAAGAAGGCGGGGCAACCGTTTGAGCCACGGATCGAGGTCGCTATCGCCTCTTTACGGGACTTGAAATCACTTATGGACTGAGGCACTGTGCCCGCATGAGCAAAGTTGCCCAGATCGAATCGGAACTGGAAAAGCTTTCGCAAGCCGAACTGCGGCAGGTGCGCGACTGGCTGGATAACATCATCGAGGACGACTTGGAGTTCACGTCGGAGTTCGAGTCCGCCATCCAGCAATCCGAAGGCGAGATGGCCAAAGGACTGCGCCCACGCACGCGCCAGCCTTGAGCCGCCAAATGAGCGCGGCGTTGCAGATCTATTACTCGGGTTTCGACGCAGCCTTTTTCAAACTTCCGGCGAAAGCCCAAGCCCGCATCGAGATCGAGGTCAAGATTGATGACATGGGTCTCCGCCTCAAGACGTTCCCGCACCATCGCTTGAAGGGTCAAGACCGCTGCCGGTTGCGGGTGGGCGATTACCGAATCATTTACACATTCGACGCGGAGCGGAACATCGTTCACTTGCTGGCGGTCGGCCACCGGCGTGAAATCTATCGCGACTATTGAGCGCACGCGACGACTCGAAATAGAAACGCGCGGGCAAACATGTCACGAACGGGAATGACCTCACGCAGGGGAGGAAGGCAAAACGAGCGAAACTGATATCAATGATGATCGCCTGCGAAAATCTGACCAAACGATTCGGCCACGTCACCGCGGTCGATCACGTCACTTTTTCGATCGGCAAAGGGTCCATCTTCGGTTTTCTCGGGCCGAACGGCTCCGGCAAATCCACCGTCATCCGCATGCTGTGCGGGCTGCTGGAACCGAGCGACGGCCGCGCGCAAATCGCCGGCCATGACGTGGCGCGCGAAACCGACCGGATCAAGTCGCTGATCGGCTACATGTCCCAGAAATTTTCCCTCTACGACGAACTGACGGTGCACGAAAACCTGATGTTTTACGGTCGGCTTTACGGGTTGAGCGGCGCGGCGCTGACGCAACGGCGCGATGAACTGATTGCGCTGGCGCACCTGGGACCGTATCTGCATCGTCGCGCGGGATTATTGTCGGGCGGCTGGCGGCAACGGCTGGCGATGGCCTGCGCGCTGGTGCACAAGCCCAGCGTGCTGTTTCTGGACGAACCGACCGCGGGCATCGACCCGGTGGCGCGGCGCGAGTTGTGGGATTTGCTTTTTGAGTTCTCCAGCCTGGGCATGACCCTGTTCGTCACGACGCATTACATGGACGAAGCCGAGCGCTGCTCGCACGTCGGTTACATTCACATGTCGAAGCTGGTGGTGTGCGGGGAACCGGATGACTTAAAACATTTGCCGGTGGTGAACCCGGCGGGAACGAAACGGCTCGATATCACCTGCGACCACGTCACGGTCGGCCTCCAGGCCCTGCGCCAACTGCCCGGCGTCCGAACAGCGACCGTGTTCGGCCAATCGATGCATCTGTTGGTGGATGAGTCCGTGTCGGAACAATCCATCGGCCAGCGGTTGTCCGGCGTCGGCATTCACCATACGGACATCCGCCCCATCGCGCCGTCGCTGGAAGACGTGTTCGTCGCGTTGACGAACCGCAATGGAAACGAAGGGACAAAATGAAGCTCCAAACTCCAAGCTCCAAATTCCAAAGAAACACCAGACTCCAAGGTTCTATAGACGAGCGCGGCGGTTTTGCAGCCTCTGATTTGGAGCTTCTTTGGAGCCTGGGGCCTGGAGTCCGGAGTTTTTCCAACCGTCTTCGACGACAGAGAGGCATTCCATGAAACTCCCCTTCCGCGGCTTCAAGGCCATTCTTTACAAGGAATTTCTCGTCGTGCTGCGCGATCCGCTGACGTTGTTCTTCATGTTTTTTCCGCCGCTCATCGAGATGATCGCCTTTGGTTACGCGCTCGACAACGACGTGAAACACATGGCCATGGTGGTGTTGAACGAAGACCGCAGCGTGGAAAGCCGGCAGATCATCGAGCGCTTCGTCAACACCCAGACGTTCCGCGTGGTGGGCGAAGTGCGGAGTGTTGGCGAACTCGCGTCGGCGATCCGCCAGGGGAAGGCTTACGTGGGCCTGCAAATCCCGCCGGATTTCACGCGCGATTTGCATGCGGGACGAAGCGCGCGGGTGCAAGTGCTGATCGATGGCTCGAGTTCCACGATTGCCTCGTCGGCGATGAACACCGCGATCGGACTCAGTTTTCGCGAGTCCGTCTTTCGGCTGCTGGGCGAGACCGGACGGCGCGAGCTGCCGGTGGAGGTGCGCCCGCAAATTCTCTACAACCCGGCGATGCGCAGCCCGAATTTCTTTGTTCCGGGTGTCATCGGCGTCGTGTTGCAAATCGCCACGACGTTTGCGACGGCGATGTCGCTGGTGCGCGAGCGCGAGCGGGGCACGCTGGAACAACTGCTGGTCAGTCCCCTGTCACGCTGGGGCCTCATGCTGGGCAAGATCGTGCCGTATCTTTGCATCGGCCTGCTGATGGCCGGCGGGCTCGTTGCCATCATGCACTGGTTGTTTGCGGTGCCGATCGCCGGAAGTCTGACGGCGTTGTTCGGCGCCATCCTGGCGTACATCTTCTGCCTGCTGAGCCTGGGATTGCTCGTCTCGACCCGGGCGGAGAACCAGATTCAAGCGCTCCAGATGACGATGATCTTCATCATGCCGTCGGTGTTTTTCTCGGGGTTCATCTTCCCCCGGGAAACGATGCCTTGGATTTTTTACGCGCTGGGCGCGCTGCTGCCGACGACCTATTTCATCGAACTGGCCCGCGCGGTCATACTGCGTGGGGCGAGCCTGGCCGATTTCTGGCATCACCTTGTCATTCTGACGGGGATGGGCGCGGCGCTGTTTGCGCTGTGCGCGCTGCGGTTCAGGAAGAAAATCGGTTGAAACTGGTCAATCCGTGTGTTGCCCCTGTGCGGAAAAAATACGCATATGCGTATTTTTTCCGTACGCGGTTAAGTACGGAGAGGGCCGGTTATTAAGGGGCAGGATGCTGCCATTGCCGGGAACTTTTCACCCAGTGCACGAGTTTTGCCAGCCGCCAGGCGATGAACACGATGACCGTTGCGGCGATGAAATCACCCCACGGATTTTTGAGTCCCGCGGGAATGTGATGGAACCAGGGCAATTGCACGAGGGTCTGGTTCAGCCACACGGGCGCGCCGCGATAATTGAGGAATTGCGCGACGTAAAATTGCAAGATGAAGATGAACCAGGCCAGTCCGGTGAGGAAACCAAAGGTGGCGCGTCCGGCGCGCGTCCCGGCCCAGGCCGCGATTCGCCAGACCGGATGCCGTATTCGGGGCGGTTCGATCCGGAGGAGGCCGAGTCGGTGCAGCGCCCGCCATTCATTTTCGGCGAGCGCGTCCTGTGAAATCGCTCCCCCTTGAACGGCCTTCAACAGCGCCGAGCCGTAGATGCGCGCGGCCACGAGCCGCAACATCACAAACGCCGGGAAAACAAACAGCGCCGACCAGAAATAGTAACCGTTCAAAACCTGAATCGTTTGCGCTGGCGTCAGGTCGGCGAGTTTCGGATTGATGTTCGGCAGAAACATGACGGCGGAAGCGAGAATCATCAGGGGCACCGAGCAGAGGACGTAGAGTGTCGCCAGGCCGAAACACGCCAGCCGGCGCCGGCGCACCAGCGTCCAGACGAGGCGGAATTGATAGAAGTTGCGCCAGTTGCCGGTGACCGCCTGATGCGCCTGCGCCATCGGCAGATAAAGCATGACCGCGATGAACAGCAGGATGCCCAGCCAGCTCACGCCCGGTCCGACCTGGAATTGTTCGTAGCCTTTGTTGAACGAATTGTTCCAGCCGTCATACCAGCCAAAGAGCATCAGCACGCACGCGGGCAACGTCAGCACCCAGGTGTTGAAGATGGCCTGCACGCC
>DASPXS010000178.1:0-4606 GCA_035637175.1 Haliangiales bacterium
CAGACGCGCCTTCCGATGGATGCCACGGCAGCAACAATGGCAATAGAGGCCCCGAAATGTTCCCGCGACTCGGCTACGCTCTCCCTCTCCCCCGGGGCCCGGGTGAGCGCGGGTGTTCTCTCCCATTTCACCCTCTCCTCGCGACGGTATCGGTGGAAAACTGCGGGGAAAAGCCTAGTGCGCTCCCAGTTTTTGGCCCTCGTGCTGGTTGTGGCCCTTTTATTCGTCCCCTCGCCCGCCCACGGAGCCGACGATGAGCCGCCCAAGAAAACATTGTTCCTGCCGAAAAGCCCTCGGGCGGCAGCCTATTTGCTTTCGCGCCTGTCGAACAAGGAGCTGATCGAAGCGCCGCGCAGCGAGTTCGTTTATGTCGCGCTGCTGGAACGCAAGGGACTGGAACGCAAATACCGAATCGAAGCGCTGGAAGGCCTGGCCAAAATCCGCAACTCCGATACCTTGACCGAGTTGCTCGGCGGCATCCGTGAGCTCGACCGGAAGGGCGAGGAATCGGAGCCGGTGCTGCGCGACCTGGGCTCGCTGTTGCTCCTGAACAAAGCCGCCGATCTCGCCGCCAAACGCGTCGATCTGGAAAAACTGGCGGGTGAATCGCAACTGCCGTTGACCCGCCGGATCGGGTACGCCGCCCTGGTCACCGCCGATGCGTCCGCCGAGAAAATCTGGCAACAGGTTGAGTCCGACCCCGCCAGGCTGGCGAATCTTTTGCTGTCCATTCCGTTGGCTCGCGACGCCAATCTTCGCGCCGCGCTCTATCCAAAAATCGAGCCGCTGCTTCACAAAGCCGATCCGCCCGAGGTGCGGCGCGCGGCGATCACGGCCATCGCCGCTGTGCCCGGCCACGACGCTGAGACGTTCGGCACGCTTGCCGGGTTGGTGAAGTCCGGGACCGAGCGCGCGGCCGCAGTCGCCGGCCTGCAGCAACTCCCGCGAAAGTCGTGGCCCAATGAACAAGCAGGGCCCCTGATCGAAAGTCTCGTTGCCTGGTTGAAGACCGTGCCGGTCGATCGGCGCACGGAGCCTGACGCCGTCAACGCGTTTCAATTCGCCACGGATTTGACGACCTTGTTGTCGGCTGAGCAGGCGCGTGCCGCCGGGAAGACGCTCCGCCTGCTGGGCGCGAGTGTTTTCGTCATCCACACCCTGCCGGAGCAAATGCTTTATGACAAAACGCTCATCGTGGTTGAACCCGGCAAACCGGTGGAGATTATTTTGAAAAACGACGACGCGATGCAGCACAACCTCGTGATCGCCGCGCCGGGCGCGCTCGAGGAAATCGGCCAGGCTGCCGAGAAGATGCCGCCCCAGCCCGACGCCTTGCTCAGGCTCTACGTGCCGGACTCGGCGCAGGTGCTTTTCGCGACGAAGCTGCTCGATCCCGGCCAGCAGGCGAAGTTGGCGTTCACCGCGCCGTCGCAGCCGGGCGAGTATCCGTATCTCTGCACTTATCCGGGGCATTGGCGCCGCATGGTCGGCACGCTCGCGGTGGTCGAGGAGGTGGATGCTTATCTCGCCAGCCACGCCGAACAGAAGATGACCGAATGGAAACTGGAAGACCTGGTGCCGGATTTGGCAAAGGCGGGTGCCGGTCGGAATCCAGCCGTCGGCAAGGAGCTTTTTACCAGGCTGGCCTGCGCCCAATGCCACAAGCTGGGCAACGAAGGATACGAATACGGCCCGGACCTGACCGATGTTTTCAAACGGTACAACAACAGCCGCGCCGACGTGCTCCACCAGATCCTCGACCCGTCGCTCAAAATAGACGAGCGCTACCGCAATTATCAATTCGAGCTGAAGGATGGAGACGAAGTGCCGGGCATGATCGTCAAGGAAGATGCCGACACGGTGACCATTCAGACCGGCCCCTCCGCCGCGCTCCTCCAAACGCTCAAGAAATCCGACATCAAGGAACGCCAGCCGCAGAAGTTCTCGCTGATGCCTCTCGGACTGTTGAATACGTTGACCAAAGACCAGATTCTTGACCTGCTCGCCTATGTTGAGTCGGCGGGCAACATTCAGGCGCACGAGCACAAACACTGAGCCTCGTGACTCCTTTTCATGAACCAGCAGGTAGTGGCGCGGGCGTCTCGCCCGCGTTGCCGAGCTCGCGGGCGAGACGCCCGCGCCACTATTTCGCAGCTCAGGTTCCTGGTCCCAATGCGGACGCAAAAGCGAAAGGAGGCTCTCCATGAACCGTACAAAGCGCTCGGACAGTTTCGTGTTGCATATGCGACATGAAATTGTCCAATCGGGTTCGTGGTCCCAATGCGCGACGAAAAAGTCGTGAGGTCTCTCTCTCTCTCTCTCTCCATGAACCGCCCGGTGAGTGCCCTGGCGATGACAGTTCAGTGAAATGTTGAATGGAAAATGAAAAATCAGGGCCCGGAGCGAAACCGGGTGCCGGAGGGCCAACCTCTGGTCCGGCGCGATCTGGCGCCGCCATCAAACCGCCGGGCGGAAGCTTGGCGCTTCCTCGACTCCGCCTCCGCGCAACGCCGGCCGCGGAATCAGAAATCCGTTCCGGCCATCCCTGGCTGTTTGCCGACAGCATCCGCGAACAAAACCGCGAAGGCGCGCCCGGTGAACTGGCAGTGATTTACGATCGCCACGATCGTTTCCTCGCGATGGGTTTGTTCGATCCCGACTCGCCGCTGCGCGTGCGGGTCCTGCACGCCGGTAAACCGGTGACGATCGACGCCGCCTGGTGGCGCGAGCGGTTGCGCGCGGCGATCGCCCGTCGCGACGGGTTATTCGACGCACAAACGACCGGCTATCGCTGGATCAACGGCGAGAGCGACGGCTGGCCGGGGCTGGTGCTCGACCGCTACGACACGACGCTCGTGTTGAAACTTTACACGGCAGCCTGGCTGCCGCGACTCGACGCTGTCGTCAGTTTGGCTCGCGAAGAATTGCAACCCGAACGAATCGTGTTGCGGTTGAGCAGAAATATAAAAGAAACCGCACAACATCGGTTTGCGAAGTCGGACGGAGAGATCCTGCTGGGAAACAGGATGGAAGCCTACCCCACTTTTCTTGAAACCGGGCTGAGCTTTGAGGCGGACGTCAGCCGCGGACAGAAGACCGGGTTCTTTCTCGACCAGCGCGAGAACCGGCGCCAGGTGGAATCGCTCGCCGCCGGCGGCGGCGTGTTGAACGCGTTCAGTTTCAGCGGCGGTTTCTCCCTTTACGCCGCGCGCGGCGGTGCGAAGACCGTCACCGACCTCGACATCAGCGCTCACGCGCTCGAAAGCGCCAGGCGCAATTTTGCGCTCAACAGGAATCAATCGAAGGTCGCGCGCTGCCACCAGGAGACAACTCAAGCCGACGCCTTCGCATGGCTTGCCGGGAACGGCAACAGAACGTTCGACCTGATCATTCTCGATCCGCCGTCGCTGGCGAAACGCGAATCGGAACGGGCCGGCGCCATTCAAGCCTATGGCAGACTGGCCGGCAGTGGCATCACGCATTTGCGGCCCGGCGGCGTCCTGGTGGCCGCGTCGTGCTCGGCGCACGTCAGCGCCAACGCATTTTTCACCGCGGTGCGCGACGCGGCACGCAAATCGCGGCGGAAATTCGCGGACCTGCAGACCACCGGCCATCCGCCGGACCATCCGGCCACGTTCGCCGAGGCAAATTATTTGAAGTGCATCTACCTCAGGTTCGGCTGAGGAGATGTTTCGGCCTGAAGCCGTCGAAGCCAGATGTTGCGATAGCGGACCGGGTTGCTGTGGTCCTGCAGCACCAACGGACCCTTCGGCGTGACGCCCTGGAAGTTCGCCGCCCGGGTCGGGTCGTCTTTGACCGGAATGTGGTCCTGAATCAGCACGCCGTTGTGCAGGACGGTGAACGAGCCGGGAACGACTTTTCCATCCGCGCCGGTTTTCGGCGGATGAAAGACGATGTCGTAGGTCTGCCATTCGCCCGGTTTGCGCGAGGCATTCACGAGCGGCGCGTTATGTTCGTAAAACGCGCCGGCCTGGCCGTTGGAATAGGTCTTGTTGTTGAAGGAATCCAACACCTGGATCTCGAAGCGGCCTTGCAGGTAAACGCCGCTGTTGCCGCGGCCCTGGCCTTCGCCTTTGACTTCTTTCGGCGTGGCCCACTCGACGTGCAATTGCACGTCGCCAAACTCCTCTTTCGTCATGATGCTGCCGGTGCCGTTCGCTTCCATCGAGCCGTCGCCCGGCAGCTTCCATTTCGCTTCGCCGCCTTTGCCGTTTTGCCATTTCGACAGGTCCTTGCCGTCGAACAGGACGATCGCATCGGATGGCGGTGGCCCGGGATCAATGACGGCGGGTTCCTTCTCCTCCTTGATGTCGGCGGCGGCACCGATCAAAACGGCCGCGAGACCGCCCGCGCTGAGCAGCGCGGCGACTTTGATCCGGCGGCGGAAAGCAGGCGGTTTTTTCATTGGAAAGTCAGGCGGATGTGAAGCGGTCCGCGACACCGACACCCCTGACGGGGTCGCGAACCAGTGGCGTTATCCCCGGGAGTTGTTCAACGGGCGAATCCAGAAATTACGGTAGCGCGTCGGATTGCCGTGGTCCTGCAGCCTGATCGGTCCTTTGGGGCCGTGCGGCTTGTATTTCGC
>DASPXS010000179.1:0-10355 GCA_035637175.1 Haliangiales bacterium
TTTCAACGCCGCCTGCAGCCGGTCGAGAAAGGGGTGCTGCGCTTCCTTCAGTCTTTTGCCCGCTTCGGGAATTGAGAAGAATTCGACGCGATCGATCTCCTGAAAGCTCTGGATTTTCCCCGATCCCGGCGGCCATTCGAGCTCGAAGGTGTTGCTTTGAAGCGGCTGCGATTCGTCCCAGTCGCCCGGGAACGCCCAGGCATGCACAATCTTCCCGCCTTTTTGTTCGATCGGGCCCAACTCGAGGAAATCGCCGCGCGGTTCGATTCCTGTCTCTTCTTTAAATTCGCGGATGGCTGCGGCGAGCAGGTCCTCGCCCGATTCGATTTCCCCTTTGGGGATGGTCCAGTGGCCTTCGTCTTTTTTCGCGAATAACGGACCGCCCGGATGCGCGAGGAGGACCTGCAGTTGACCGTCGCGCAGACGATACATCAGCAAACCCGCGCTGACTTTGCCTTTGCTCTTCAGGCGATTCGCGTTGTTCACACGTTTACTCGCTGGATCAAGATTAAGATTTCTATGAGGACACGCTGCGGACGGGGAACCGTGAAACGCCCCGCCAACTAAGTGAGTATCCGCCGCGCTTCGTCGAGGAAGATGCCTTTGAAATTCATCTCCAGCGCCTGCGGATTGGTCGCCTTGGTCAGCGCCTCTTTCTCGGTGATTTTCCGTTCCTTGACCAGATTGTAGAGGGCTTGATTGAAGTTCTGCATTCCGTCGTCGAGGCCGGTTTCAATCGCCGCCGGGAGTTTCTCGAGCCGGCTTTCCTCCATCAGTTTCCTCACCGTGGGCGTGTTGATCATGATTTCCAGCGCCGGCGTGATGCTGCCGCTGATGGTGTTGACCATGCGCTGGCAAACGACGGCTTGCAGCGTGGCGGCCAACTGGCGGCGGACCTGGTCGCGCTCGTCGGGCTTGAAGAAATCCATAATGCGTCCGACGGCCTGGGCGGCGTTCGTGGTGTGCAGAGTCGAAAGGACGAGATGGCCGGTGTCGGCGGCGCTCATCGCCGCGGAAAAGCTGACGGCGTCGCGCATTTCGCCAATCATGATGATGTCGGGGTCCTGCCGCAGAATGTGTTTGAGGCCGTACTCGTAGGAAAGTGTGTCGAGCCCGATTTCGCGCTGTTCGATGACCGACTGGTTGTCTTCGAACACGTATTCGATCGGGTCTTCCAAGGTGATGATGTGCTTTTTGAAAGAGGCATTGATGTGTTCGACCATCGCCGCCAGCGTCGTGGATTTGCCGCAGCCGGTTGCCCCGGACAGCAGCACGATGCCGCGCGGCGATTCGGCGATCTTTTTCAGGGTATCCAGCAGCCCGAGTTCTTCGAAGCTGGGAACCTTGGTTTTGACATACCGGATGGACAGGCAATGTTCGCCGCGTTGCTGAAACAGGTTCGTGCGAAACCGGCCAAGGCCCGGAACAAAATAGGAGAAATCCACCTCGTGGTCCTCTTCCAGCCGCTTTTTCAGGTGCCGCGGCACGATGTTTTCCACGATCTGGTTGATCCAGGAGGACGTGGGGGCGGGCGCTTCAATGGCGACCAGCCGGCGGTTGATGCGGAAAATGACCGGGGTGCCAATCTTGAGATGAACATCCGACGCCCCGCCGTCAATGGCGGTTTGCAAAATACGATGAAAGATTTCCATGTCGGCGGAAGGCCAGCACGAATCAGACCATCTGGGAATAGGCGAGCAGATTGAGCCGTTCCTGCGACTGGCGGGAGAGATTCATCAGCAGCATCGACACCGCATAGCCGGCGTGGCGGTTTCCTTCGCAGGCCACGACAATACCGGTGCAATTGACTTTTTTGCTTTGGCTGACGGACTGCAGGGAAACCGTCATTTCGGTCAAGACCGGGATGGGTGTGGGCGAGCGAAACTCGATGCCGTTTTTTCGAATGCGGACGGCGGCCTGGGGCAGGCTCAAAGTGGTTCGGTCAGATTTGACCGTGACAGGCTGAAAGACTCCGGAAGTGTCAAGTTTGCTTGTGCTCATGTCGGTTATCGTTAGGCTGGTCTAACTTATCATAGATGGCGTTCCCGTCAACGATTGGGCTTACCACTCGATGACGGCGGCGCCCCAGGTCAGACCGGCGCCGAACACCATCAACAATATCAAATCGCCCCGCTGAATCCGGCCCGATTCCACGGCTTCATCCAGAGCGATGGCGACGGAAGCGGCGGAGGTATTGCCGTATCTGTCGAGATTCACGAACACCTGTTCGGGTTTCGCGCCCAAACGTTCGCCGACGGCCTCAATGATCCGCTGGTTCGCCTGGTGCGGAATGATGCATTTGATCCGCGCGATGTCCAGCTCACAGCGGCGCAGCGACTCCTGGGCGGCCGTGCACATGGCGTTCACCGCGTTCTTGAACGTCTCCTTGCCTTCCATTCGCAAAAAATGCAGCCGCGCGGAGACGGAATCGGCCGTGGCCGGTCGGCGGCAACCGCCGCCGGGCATCGACAGCAGGTCGGCCTTGTTGCCGTCGGCTCCCATGCACGCGGTCAACAATCCGTGGGCGTTCGGGCGGCTTTGCAAAATCGCCGCGCCCGACCCGTCTCCGAACAGGACGCAGGTGTTGCGATCGGTCCAATCGACAATCGATGACAGCTTCTCCGCGCCGATGACCAGCACGGTGTCATAGGTTCGGGACATGATGAACTGCTGGCCGATTTCAAGGGCGTAAATGAAACCGGAACAGGCGGCTTCGATGTCAAACGCCGCGGCGCGATAAGCGCCGATCTGCCGCTGCACCAGGCAGGCGGTCGCCGGGAACGGCATGTCCGGGGTGATCGTTGCCACGATGATCAGGTCGATTTGTTCGGGGGAGACGCCCCCTTTGGCCATGGCGCGCAGCGCGGCTTTGGCAGCCATGTCGGAGGTGTATTCGTCGTCGGCGGCGATGCGCCGTTGCTTGATGCCGGTGCGGGACGTGATCCATTGGTCGGAAGTGTCCACCATTTTTTCCAGGTCGGCATTGGTCAGAATTTTTTCCGGCACGTAAGAGCCGACCGAAGTCACCGAGCAAGTGCGGCCTTGAAATCCGTGCCGGGCGCGCGGGTTTTTGAGAACTTTGTTGGCGGGGGGAGTCATGCCACGACAGTTTGCACCGGAGATTTAACTGTGGCAAGCCGTTCCTTGCCTCGCAAAATCTCCCGGGCGATCAGGTCGTGGATGTGGTGCTGGATGGTTTCGGTGCCGACGCGGATGGCGTTTTGGATGGCCAGGGCGCGGGCCGATCCGTGGGCCTTGATGACCGTGCCGTTCAACCCCAACAGCGGCGCGCCGCCGTAGTTGTCAGCGTTCATCCGTCGTTTGATCGAACGCAGTCCGCCATAAGCCAGGACCGAGCCGAGTTGGCGCAACGGGTTGCGGGTCAACTCCGTTTCCAGCATGACGCGGATCGCTTTGCCCATGCTCTCGCAGGTCTTCAGGACGATGTTGCCGATCAGACCATCGGTGACCACCACGTCCACGTGATCTTCAAACAAATCGTGTCCCTCCACGTAGCCCAGGAAGTTGAGATCAAGCTGCCGGCACAGCTCCACGGTTTCGCGGGTGAGATCGTTGCCTTTGGTCTCCTCCCTGCCATTGCTCAGGACGCCGACGCGCGGGTTGGCGTTGCCCAGGATTTCCCGCGAATAGACGCTGCCCATGATGGCAAATTGCGCCAGATGAAGCGGTTTGCACTCGGCATTGGCGCCGGCATCCAGGAGGAGAAAATGCTTTTGGGGTGTCGGCAGGACGGTGGCGATCGCCGGGCGCTCCACGTTTTCCAGCGGGCGCAGCTTGATCGTGGCGGCGGCCATCAGACCGCCGGTGTTGCCGCGGGAAATCATCGCGTCGCCCTGCCCCTGCTTGACCAAATCCATCGCCCGCGCCATCGAACAATCCTTCTTCTTGCGCAGGACATCGAGCGGCTTGTCTTCCATCGTGAGCACTTCGCTGGTGTGGACGATTCTGACGCGCGCGTCGCGGAGATGGAATCTGGTCATTGCCGCCTGGATCTGGGCCTCGTCTCCCACCAGGTAAATCTCGGAGATGGTGTCGCAGGTGTGGAGGGCGACGTTGACGCCCTCGATGACAACCTCACAGCCGTGGTCGCCGCCCATGACATCCACTACGATTCGCATAAAGCAAGAGAGCGCAGAGGGACCGACTCCGCGTCCGCGCTCCGGAACCGGCCATTAAGCCAGGGCCTCGACCGTCACCACCTGCCGGCCTTTGTAGTAACCGCATGCCGGGCAGACCCGGTGCGGGATATACGGGGCCGCGCACTGCGGACAGGTGCTCAACTGGGGCAGTTTCAGCACGCTGTTGTAGGCCCGGCGCATGCGCTGACGACTGTGGGACGGTTTTCGCTTGGGTACACCCATAAACTCATTTCTCCAACTTCAGTTTGTTCAGTTCGGCCCAAGCAGACGACAAATTTTCGCTTCCCTTTGCGCCGGTCGATTGCCTGGCTCCGGAGGGCGGCCCGGACAGCAGGCCGCGGCACTCAGGTTCGCACAACGGATGTTGTGGAAACGCGAGGACAATATCTTCGCGCACATAGGGCGTCAAGTCCACGCAGTCGTTGTTGATCAACACCTTGTCCTCGCCTTCCAGCGGCAGCAGGCAGGACCATTCATTCAGTTCCAGCCGGCGTTCGAACGCCTTCAAACAGCGCGCACACTCGCAATCCAGGGTCAAGCGGAGGCTTCCCTGGACCAGAATGCTTCGCTCGTGCCGTTGCACGAGCAAATCATGCTCCAACGGGGAACCGGCCCGAATCAATTCGTCAATGCCCTCCATGTCCAGTTCCGCCGACGGCAGCCGGCCGCGCAACGTCACCGTCTGGTGCTCCAAATGACGGATGTTGATCAACAACGGCATAATCGACCGGGCAAAACTTCAGCGCGCCTTGGCGAATTTCTTCGTCAGCGCCTCTTTAACGTGCGGCGGAACGAACGCGCCGACATCGCCGCCCAGGCGGGCGATCTCCTTCACGATGCGCGAGCTCAGAAAAGTGTATGTGTCTTTGGGCACCATGAAAATCGTTTCCACCCGTTCGTTGAGCTTACGGTTCATCAACGCGAGCTGAAATTCAAATTCAAAGTCGGACACGGCCCGCAAACCGCGAATGATGGCCTGGCCGGAACACTGTTCCACGTAGTCAACCAACAGACTCGTGAAGGTGTCGGCTTGCACGTTTTTCAGGTGCGCGATGGAGCGGGAAACCAGCTCGCGCCGTTCGGCCAGGGAAAACAACGGGTGCTTGCTCTCATTGATCGCGATGGCCACGACGACACGGTCAAATAATTTGGCGGCGCGCTCGATGACATCCAGGTGGCCGTTGGTCAAAGGGTCAAAACTCCCCGGATAAATCGCCGTTCGCATGGCGTTAATTTAACAGGGGGCGGCCGGATTCCCACCGAAAAAGCGGGCCTTTGCCCCCCGGACAGCGCCTTCGGGCGGATCGAGAAGGCTCTGGGACGGGTACAATTTTTGTTATAGCTATAACATATTTTGTACCCCGCGCCGTCGGTCGGCAGCCGCCGACGTCGGGAGGCGGAACGCTCGTCACCCGGGCTGGCGCGTTGACGCGATGATATCGGCGGGTGACACGGCCTTCGGCCCAATCGAAATGCCGGCGTCGCGAGGCGGCAATTCGTTAGCTGTCCGCTGCCAGTGAACTTCATAGATTTTCACCGCATCACGAAAGCCTTTGACCTCTTGTGGCGGAAGTTCAACGCAGGTGGAGGCCAGTTCCGGATCCAGTCGCTGGATCTCCCGACAGGTGGCGTCGCTGATGATGATCCGGCCCCGGCCGGAAACACCCTCCAACCGGCTGGCCAGATTGACCTCGCGGCCAAGCACGGTGTAATTGAGAAAGTGCGCGTCCGACCCCATCAAACCGACCATTACAGTGCCCGTGTTGATTCCCGAACCCAGCGCCAGCAATCTGAGCATCGGCAACAGCGGCTGACCGGCGGCCATGCGGGCCGCATTTTCCTGTTCCCGGCGTTTGTTTTCCGCGGCGCGCCGGAGGTTGAGGTCGTAAATCGTCCGTTGCGCGTCAATGGCGGCGAGAACGCAGTCCAGGGCGTGTCGATCGTTTGGGATGGGCGCGCCCCAGAAAGCCAGTACGCAATCGCCGATGTATTTATCAAGCGTCCCATGGTGCTTTTTGATCGTGTCGGCAATCACGCTCAAATAAAGACTGACTGTGGCCAGAAGGTCGCCGGCTTGTTTATCCAGGTAAGCCTCGGCCGACGCAGGCGGCAGCTTGTTCTGGCGAATATACTCATCGCCTTCGACCTGAATTTCGTCGGTCATCCGGGTGAACCCGCGGATGTCCGCGAAATAGACCGTCACATTGCGCCGGGCGCCGCCGAGTGCCACTTGTTTGGCCTTGAGCAGTACGTTGACGACATCGGGCGAGACAATCTTGGAGAAAACTGACCTGATGCGGCGCCGTTCCTTTTGTTCGACGCGGACACGGTAGGTGATCATGCACACGTGCGTCATCCCCAGGGCGCACCCGGCCGGTAGAACCAGAGGCAGCCAGTAGCGATAGTGGGAAAAGAGAAAGACAGCCGCGGATACATACAACGCCACCGTCAGGCCGACCAGGAGCGCCGACTGTAGCGCGCGCATTTTCCACGTCAGCAACGCTGAAACGGCGCCCATCAGCAGGATCAGGAGCAGTTCGGTCGCATACGAACTTCTCCGGATGAAACGCCCGCTGATGACGGAATTCGCCACGTTCCAGTGTTTGCTCACCAGGTAGGTCTGCTTTGAAATCGGAGTGGCGCCGATGTCCGAGATGTTGTTGCCCGAGCCAAGAGAACCGATGACGACGATTTTATCCTTCCACGCCGGAGGAATGTTGGTCTTGCCGTTGTCGCGGGCGATATCCTTCTGAAGCATGTCTTCAAAGCTGTCGTTGGGGATCCCGTTCCAGGGCAGGCTCCAATCGATATAAAAGAAGCCGCTGCCATCGACGGGGATGCTCCTTTCCACGCCTCCTTCTCCCCGCAAAACGATTCTTCCCGGAGCGATGAGCGCATTGGTCAGATCGAGCTTCAGTGCGCGGCTTGCCAGCACAATTCCCATATGCCAAAAGCGGCCACGCACAGGGTCATCGTAATAAGGTTTCGCCCGTCGCAACACGCCGTCTGAATCAACGTCGCTCGTGATATGGCCCAGCATCCAGGCGTTGGTGCGAAACTTGTCCGCCGGGAGCAACGCGCGCCATTGCCCGCCCATCTTCTCGTCCATCACGGCAAGGACGACATTGCTGGTCTGCCGCATTTGTAACGCAAAATAATCATCCGAGTGGATGGTCTGCCCACGGATTCTCAAAGCCGTATCTGGAGAAGGCGGATGTAATTCCCGGAAGAGAATGTCAAAACCGATGGCTTTTGCCCCTTCCGCCGACAACTCTCCGATCAAACGACCGTAGAGTTGACGCGGCCAGGGCCAACTGAATTGGTAGTTATCATTGATGGTCTTCAGGCTGTCGTCATCGATGAAAACAACGCCAAGGTTGGTCGCCACTTGCGAGGGCGAGGAAACCGCCCGTCGCACTCTCCAGTCGTAGGTCATCCATTCCAGCCGCTGAAACATGTCGAACCCCGGGAGGGACCGAGGCAAGGCCTGAACCAGGCAGACCAGGGCGATCACGCCCGCCGCGATCAGGATGGGTATGTTCGGTGTGAAACTGAACTGGGATTGAGGTTTCAACTCCTTTGGCCAATAACAAAAAACCCAGGGCAACGCAAGGCTGCCCTGGGCGCAATGAAGGCGCGATGATGCGCGCTACCGCTTGATCGAACTGTTCTCGCCTGCCAGCGGCGAAACGAAAACTCGGATGGGTTCTTCGACGGTCAAGGCCGCTGTCGGAGCGCCGCGCAGGCTGTTGACCTCGGCAACCAACTGGCTGAGTTGATCGGCAGGAATCGGTTTGACCGCTCCTTCCGACGGTACAAACATCTCGCCCGCGTTGACAACCTGGGTGATGACAGTGCCGTCGCTCTTCACATAGACGACCACCAACGAACCGGAGACCACGCGCACGACGCCCGTGGCGGAAACGTCGTATTCCGTCCCGCGGATGCCGGCGACTCCATTGGGAGTCTTGATTTCGTATTTGGAGGTCGCCGCCATTTTCTTGACGATGCCGAGGATGCGGCCGGACTTGAGGTCCAACTGGGTTTCGATCACAGTGTCCACGCCGGTGGCTTCAAAATTCAGTTTGTCAATGCCCAGTTCGGTGTTTTCCGTGAGGCGAACGACCGGGCCGTTTTGATCCATGAAGAGATCGACCTGGGAATCATTGGCCGTTCGAATGGTGGACCCCGGTCTGAGCGTCTGGCCAACGTTCAACTCCAGCCAGTTGGCGCCCTCCATCACTTGCGCGTGGCCACGGATGGAACGAACCACCGCCTTGCCGACCTCAGCGGCCTGCGCAGCGGATACCATCAACGCCACGATCAACGCCGCAACGCATGCCGTCACCGTCGAAAAGCTTCCACGTTGTTTCATAAAGTTTGCTCCTGGTTATTTTAAGGTCGTGACTAGAATTGCCGTCAGTTTAGGTGCTTACATCCGATTGTCAAACGGAATAATTATGCCGGAACAACTTTGCCGAACTTGGCTTGCGCCCGCCAAAATCCAGCCTCGAACACGCCCTAATCCCGTCCGCTCAAAAACTCGCGTGGGTCGGTGATTCTGCCGGTGATCGCGCTCGCCGCGACGGTCATCGGCGAGGCCAGGAAAACCTGCGATTCCTTGTGCCCCATGCGACCGGGGAAATTCCGGTTGGTGGCGCTGATGCACTTCAGCGGCGTGTTCATCCGGCCAAAGGTGTCGGTCGGCCCCCCCAAACACGCGGCACAACTGGCATTTTCGGTCATCTGCACGCCGGCATCCACGAGGATTTCCCAGACCGTTTGCGCGCCCCAGCGTGAGGACTGCAGGTCGTGGACGGTCTCCGGCGTCGCGGGCACTCCGAAGGTGTCAATCACCACCCGCCTGCCGCGAATGATCCGGGCGAATTCGAGGAAATCGCTCGTCTTGCCTCCGGTGCAGGAACCGATGTAGGCGCGGTCGAGTTTGACGTCGTTCAGTTCCTTCGCCCGTTTGCGCTGACCGGGATCGGGATGACACGCCACGATGGGCTCGAGTGTGGATAAATCGACTGTTAATTCGTAAACAAACTTCTCGTCGCGATCGCGTTCGACCGGTTGGTAACTCGCCTTCGTCCCGTTCAATTGGCAGCGCTGATCCACCGACGCCTGCGTTTGGGCGTCGAATTCAAAGATGCCGTTTTTTCCGCCGGCTTCGATGGCCATGTTCGCGATGGTCATGCGATCATCCATCGAAAGAGCGGCAATGCCCGGCCCGTCGAACTGCATGGCGCGATAGGTGGCGCCGTCGAAACCGATCTCGCCGATGCAATGGAGAATGACGTCTTTGGCCATCACCCCCGGCTGCAACCGGCCTTCCAGCCGGAAATGCATCGTTTCCGGGACTTTCAAAAGCAGTTTGCCGGTGCCCATCACAAAGCCCGCGTCGGTATTGCCGATGCCGGTGGCGAACTCGTTGAATGCGCCGGCCATGCAGGTGTGGGAGTCCGTGCCGAACAGAATCTCCCCAGGACGGGTGTGTCCCTTCTGCGGCAGGGCTGTGTGACAGACGCCCGCGTAATGCGAGCCGTATTGCCGCTTGAGCTGGCCTCGCGCGGAGTCGAACACCCAGTGACCGTTCGGGTCGTCAATCACATCGTAGAAATAGGTGATGCCCTGCTCCTTCACGAAATCGCGCAGAATGTCCACGTTGCGGTTCGACTTGGAGTCAGCGGTGAAAATGTAGTGGTCGGGGATAATGACGATTTTGTTCCGGTCCCAGACACTGGCGTTCCTGCCGAACTCGCGTTGGAAAACGCCGATGGTTCCCGGACCGCAAACGTCGTGCGTCATCAGGATGTCCGCCTTCACCCAAACGTTGTCACCGGCCTGGACATTTGCCTTGCCTGCCGCCCGGGCCAGGATTTTTTCAGTCAGCGTCATAAACCGGCACCCAGCTTAACCAGCGCCCGGGGCGACTGCAACAGGGGAAAATGGAACCGAACGGGGACCGGGGCGGTGGGTGATGGGGAACCGGGGCGTCGGGGTGTTGGGTACAGCCGCCGCTCCAGCGCCCAGGCCTTGCCGGCCCGACCTCCAGGATGCTTCAATGGCCCATGCGCGCGGTTATTCAACGTGTCTCCGAAGCTTCCGTCGC
Organism: Haliangiales bacterium; assembly: GCA_035637175.1. Lineage (GTDB taxonomy): Bacteria > Verrucomicrobiota > Verrucomicrobiia > Limisphaerales > AV2 > AV2. The sequence continues at coordinate 10,276 of DASPXS010000179.1, forward strand.
CATCCACGGCCAGGTCCGCGGCGCGATTCAAAAAGGGCTTCTCGTTTTGCTGGCCGTGGAGGAAGCCGACACGCCGGAGG
>DASPXS010000180.1:0-2767 GCA_035637175.1 Haliangiales bacterium
ACTTTGTCCGGCTGGGTCCATTCCCGCCGCGACCTCGGTGGACTCATCTTCATCGATGTTCGCGACCGCGAAGGCCGGACACAGACCGTTTTTGATCCGTCTGATTTGTCGAAAGAGCTTTTTGAAAAGGCCGCTTCGTTGCGCAGCGAATGCGTCGTGGCGGTCACCGGCAAGGTCCGCCGGCGCCCGGCCGGCACGACCAACCCGAAAATCGAGACGGGCGAAATCGAAGTCGCCGCCACCGGCCTTGAAGTCCTGAACATGGCCGACGTGCTGCCCTTCCCGGTGGATGACCCGGAAGTGGCGTCGAAAGTAAACGAGGAGTTGCGCCTGCAATATCGCTACCTGGATTTGCGCCGGCCGGAGATGGCACGGAACATCCGTTTGCGGAGCAAGGTGGCCATCGCCACGCGCGTGTTCATGGAAGAACAGGGGTTTCTGGAAGTCGAAACGCCCACCTTGTTCAAATCGACACCCGAGGGCGCGCGCGAATTCCTGGTGCCCAGCCGCGCCAATCCCGGCAAGTTTTACGCGCTGCCGCAGTCGCCCCAGCAGTTCAAGCAAATCCTCATGGTCGCGGGCGTGGAAAAGTATTTTCAAATCGCCCGCTGCTATCGCGACGAGGACTTGCGGGCCGACCGCCAGCCGGAGTTCACGCAGATTGACATCGAGATGTCGTTCATCGAGCGCGAAGACATCTATACGCTGATCGAAGGCTTGCTGAAGCGCGTCTGGAAAATCGCGCGGGACATCGATATCGCGGTGCCGTTCGCGAGGATGTCCTTCGCCGACGCCTTGAACCGGTACGGCATCGACAAGCCGGACACGCGTTTCGGGATGGAACTGGCGGATTTCACCGAGGAATTCCGCGGCAGTGCGTTCAAAGTGTTCCGCGGCGCGGTGGCGAATGGCGGCGTGGTGAAGGCGCTCAATGCCAAAGGGCTCGCGGGCGCGACACAGGGGCAGATCGAGACCATGACCGAATACGCGAAGAGTTTTGGCGCGAAAGGCCTGGCCTACATCAAGGCCGAAAGGGGGCCCACCGGCGCGGTCGAATGGAAATCGCCCATCGTAAAATTTTTCAACGACGCCGAGAAGGCCGCGTTGACGACGAAGCTCGGAATCGCGGAAGGCGATTTGATCCTGTTCGCCGCCGACCAATGGCTGAGCGCGTGCGAAATCCTCGGCAGGATCCGGCTCTACTGCGCCGACGTGTTGAAAGGGCAGGGGAAGCTGACGATTGATCCGAACCGGTTCGATTTCCTGTGGGTGGTGGATTTTCCGCTGCTCAGTTTCGACAAGGAACAAAACCGCTGGTATTCGAGCCATCACCCGTTCACCGCGCCGGTGGCCGAGGACATCCCGTTCCTCACGACGGATCCGAAGAAAGTGCGCGGCCAACACTACGACGTAGTGGTGAACGGCGTCGAACTGGGCGGCGGCTCGATTCGTATCCATCAGCCCGACCTGCAAAAGACGGTGTTCGAGCAGGTGCTGCAAATTCCGCCGGAGGAGACGACGCTGCGTTTTGGCTACCTGCTCGAAGCGTTTCGCTACGGCGCCCCGCCGCACGGCGGCATCGCGCTTGGTTTCGACCGGTTGAACGCAATCCTGTGCGGCACACCGAGCATTCGCGACGTGATTGCGTTCCCGAAGACGGCCAAAGGCACCGATCTGATGACCGATTCGCCCGCACCGGTGGCGCCCAAGCAACTGCGCGAGCTGCACCTTGAGTTGAAGGTGGCGAAGAAGGAGTAAGACAGCGAGGCGATCGAAGGAGGGCTTTATGCCGATCAACGTGCTTCCGGCTGAACCACACCGGAAGGGGAAGAGAGGAGTCATTCGGATCTTCCTCCTGTTGACACTCCTTTACGCATTGTTGTGTGCCGGCGGTTGCGCTCTTCAACGGCGGTTAATCTATTTTCCGACAAGGCTTGGTCCAGGTATTGCCGAAGAGGCCGCCGATAAGGAAGGCTTCCTGGCGTGGCGAAACAGGTCAGGACAAATCATCGGCTGGTATTTGCGTGCGAGCGAATCAGCGTCGGCGAGTGTGCTCGTCGTTCACGGCAACGCGGGTTGCGCGTTGGATCGGGTTTACATTGCCCGGCCGATTCACGACGCTGTTCCGTTCGATGTTTATATCATGGAATACCCGGGTTATGGCGCCCGCGGCGGATCGCCGAACTTGTCGAGCCTCCTCGCCGCGGGAGATGAGGCCTTCGATGCACTCCCGCAAAATCTTCCCAGATATGTCGTGAGCGAATCGTTGGGTGCCGGTGTCGCGGCGCACATTGCCAAAACGCATCCCTCTGCGGTCGGCGGCATGCTTCTGTTTGCGCCTTACAACAATCTGGCGTCCGTCGCCCAAAATAAAATGCCCCTCCTTCCCGCTTATTTCATTTTGTTGGACCGCTATAATCCAGCCGAATGGCTCAAGGATTACAGGGGGCGGATCAAGATTGTTCTCGCCGAACTGGACGAGGTAATTCCAATTAAGTTTGGCCGCCGGTTGTATGCCTCTTACGCCGGGCCGAAGAAATTCCAGGTCGTACCCAACGCGCATCACAATGACATCGCCGTCCAATCTCCGGGTTGGTGGAGGGAAAGCTTTTTGTTCCTGCAACAGAACAGCCGAATGTCGCCGAATCAGCAGAAGTGAATTTGACCGAAGTCGGTCCAAACGTTTGTCAATTGCAAATCGGCGACATGCCGGGACCAGCCGGGAGGTTTCCTGCCTCGATCACTCGGCGCATCCCAAGCGCAGGCG
>DASPXS010000181.1:0-4995 GCA_035637175.1 Haliangiales bacterium
TTTCTGTTTTCTATTGCCCCGCGTTGGTCAGGTTCGGGGCGCCTTGCGGCAGCGGCGGCGAACCTGCCTTTTGCTTCAGCCGCGGTGGAAACGGAGGTTCGCCAAAGCCGGGCGGCAGCGGCGGCAGTTTGGTCACGAGCAGGCGCCAGGTCTGGCGCTCGCCGGGCGACATTTTCTTCCACAGCTCGGCATTTTTGAGGAACTGCGCGCGTTCTCCGGGTGTCATATCGGCGAATTTCTGAAATGAATTGACGCAAACCCAACGTTGCGCCGGCGGCAGTTTTTCAAACGCCTGCAAGGTCTTCTCCATTTCGCTTCGCTCGGCGTCGGAGAGCGCGCTGAGCGTTTTTTCCTTTTCCTTCGACGACAATTCGAAGTACTGCCCGAAGCGATCGAACATGCGCTGGCGGCGGTCCGGCGGCAGCAGTTGCCAGGAGGCCAGTTGCTTTTCCAGCTTCTCGGGCAGCGGCGGTGAAATGTCGTTCGGGATATTGTTGCGTTGCGACGGAGGAGTGGACAGATAACGAGTCGCCCAATCGTTTTCCAGCAATTCCTTTTGAGTTTGGCGGGGCAACGTGTCCCATCGTTGCAAGCGCTCCGCGATCAGTTTCTGGAATTCGTCCGGTATGGCGGCCACCAGCGCGGCGCGGTTTGTCGGCGCGATTTGCATCAAGGGACGCAGATACCAGTGCAGTTCGGTGGTGCGCAAGCGGGTTTCGCGCTCCTCGGGGGGCAACGCGGCATACTCGCGCAGCTTGGCCTCGATGGTTTTTCGATTTGACTCGGGCGTTCCCGCCAGGGCCTGGTCCCTCTGCGGCGGGCTCATCGCCAGCAATTCGCGGAAATAAGCAATGCGCGACTTCGGCAGTGGCGGCAGCCCGGCACTGGCCACCGCATTGGTGGGGGGCGGCCCTGGACCGCCCTTGGTCGTCGGTTCCGCGACTTCGGCGCCGTATCCGAGGCTCCAGCAGATCAACCCGGCGATGCAAATGGGTGTGCGCATGAGCGGACCGTCATTTCATGGTCACTTCCAGCGCCGTCAGCAACTGTTCGTCCGCCGGCGGCGGCAACCGGTTGATGGCGTCGAAATTTTCCCACGGTTCGACGGGGGGAAGTGATGTGACGTCGGAAACCGTTTCCATATTGTTCGCGATATGGGCCAGCGACACGGCCAACTTCTCGCGGCGAAGAGATTGATATTGCCAATAGCACAAGGCGACGAGGACCGCGGCCAAACCGGCGGCCATCCATCGGGAAACAGGATTGCGCAGAGTCAGCCGGCCGGGAATCGTCGGCGCCCGTGAGCGATGTTGTCGTTCCGCCTGTTCGACCGCTTGAAGGACTTGCGCGGTGAAATTCGTGGCCAGCGGCGCGTCCGGCAACCGATGAAGCAACCGCGCCAACGCCATCTCCTCTTCCCGGATCGCTTTGGCCGATGGGTCTTCCGCGAAGCAGGCGAGCAGTTGCGCCTCTTCGTCGGCAGTGAGGGGCCGTCGCATCGCGGTTTCCAGTAATCGGTTGAAGTCAGCGTTTTTCATTTCCGGTTGTTTCATTCCAAAACCGCAGCGCGGTCAAAGTTGCTTTCCTTTCCCGGAACTTTTCCAGGCGCCGGTTCGCAAATACGGCTTCAACTTTTGCTTCAAGGCCTCCCGCCCGCGGTGGATGAGCGACTTGGTGGCGGAAAGGGAACAGCCGAGCACCCGGGCGATGTCGTCGTAGGAAAGTTCATCCTGGCGGCACAGCAAAATGGCGAGGCGCTGGTTGGCCGGCAGTTCGGAGAGCGCCTGCTGGATTTTTTGCTCGAGCTCCCCGTGAAGCAGCGCGTCCGGCGGCGAGAACGTTTTGGCGTCTTCCAACGGGTGCAACGGCTGGTCTGGGTATTCGCGATGCGGCGCGTCGAGCGACTCCGCAGGATGGCGCGAGCGACGGCGGATTTCGTTGAGGCACAGATTGCGCGCGATGGTGAAAAGCCAGGTGGTGAATTTCGCCGAGGCTTTGTAGCGGTCGGCCGATTTGTAAACCTGCAGGAAGACGTTTTGCGCGAGGTCTTCGGCCTCCGTCGCGTCGCCCAGCATGCGGTAAAGGAGGTTGGTCACCGGTTGCTTGTATTTATTGACCAGTTCTTCGAACGCCGGCCGGTCGCCCTGCTTGACGCGAAGCATCCGACTGGCATCGGGATCGAGCTCGGCCGCCATGGGTTTGCAGCCTAACAAAAACCGTCGTCGCCACAAGGTTGCGCTGCCAGTTGTGGCAGGCTCTCCACGTTCAAATTCTGATCTTCCGCATCCATTGCTGATTGGCTTCCCAATACGTGCGCTTGAACCTTCACAATCGATTGGCCCGCCGCGTGGCGCGTGGAAATTTCCTCTGCGTGAACCAACCCCGGCCGCAGCGCAGAGAAATCCAGCCGGCAAACTCACCTCCGGTTGGCCCGAACGCGTCGGCGTGCGGACATTCCGGACCGCAAATTACTTCCCCGCATTCGCGACACCGATCACGCCGCAGGCGATGCGGCCACCGGCGTTGCCCACCGGCTGACTGCCGTCGTCCGCCTTGGCGTGCACGATGACGCCGCGGCCGATGATGGGATTCTTCATTCCGGCAACCGTGACGTTTTTCACCGTGATTTCGTAGTGCGCTTTGCCGTCGTTGTCCGCCTGGAGATTTCCCAGATCGCCCGCGTGCCGTTGTTCCGTCTCCGGGAGTCCATGCTGATGGCCTTCGGGATTGTAGTGACCCCCCGCGCTCATGCCATCGGAAGAGGTGGCATCGCCGAACTGATGAATGTGAAACGCGTGTTTCTGGCCCGGGGTCAACCCTTCGATGTCGGCCACGACTTTCACCGAGTCGCCCTCCTGCGTGAAGCGCACGGTGCCGTGGCATTTGTTGCCGGCGGTCGCGTGCAACACGGCGACGGCCTGTTTTACGGCGGCCCAGGCTTCGCCGTGAGCCTTGTCGTCGTGCTCGGCCCCGCGCACGGATGAGGTGGAACAGAAGGTGGAAACGGCCGCGATGACTGCGAGTGTTTTGAGTGATTTCATAGCTTTGTTCTTTTGATCGTCGGTTTCGTTTGAGTCAACTCTGTTTCGCTGCGACGGAAACCACGAATGAACACGAATGGACACGAATCCATCGCCCGCCACGGACGCCAAGGGACACCCGGACTTTCGCGTTTTTCAGCGTTTTGGAGGCGCCAGATCGATTCGCCCCGATTTCCATTCGTGTCCATTCGTGGTTGAATTCACAACCCACCCGGTTACGCAAGGTCATACGTCCACGGCTTGCGCTGTTCCCGCGCGAGCCATTGGCTGGCTTCCGGGTCGTTGACGAATTGTTCCTTGCCGGCGTCCCAATTCAGTTTTCGCCCCAGCCGGATCGAAATGACGCCGAGATGGCAGACAGAGACCGAGCGATGGCCGATTTCCGCGTCGCAGATCGGAGCATTCCGCGACCGGATGCAATCGAAGAAATTGCCCATGTGATTGTCGCTGACGTAGAGGCGGCCGGCGTTGACGGTCAGCGGTTCGGTGAGCAACGCCGGGTTGCTGGCTTCAATCTTGCCGCGCGTGACGAAAATCCAGCCGTCGGCGCCCTCAAATCTCACGCCATGCGGCATCTCGCCCGGCTTCGGCGTGCCGCGGACCGAGCCGTCGGGGCCGTTGCCCGCGGTGCTCTGGCAGGTGTGCGTGACGCCGTTGGCATAAGTGTATTCGACGCGGTATTCCGCGGAGGCCGTGAAGCCGCCGGCAATCATCTCCACCAGCGGTTTGCCTTCGACGGTCGTCGGGCCGCTGCGTTCGAGACCGAGTCCCCACAGGGCAATGTCATTATGGTGGGCGCCCCAGTCCGTCATCGTGCCGCCGGAATAGTCCCACCAGTAGCGAAACGATCCGTGGCAACGCTCGCGGACGTAGGGCACGGACGGGGTCTGGCCCTGCCAGAAATCCCAGTCGAGTTCGGGCGGCACCGGCTCGGGACTGAACGGGCCCCGGCGCGGCCCGGCCGGGAGCGAGGTGATGACGTGCCGGAGTTTGCCCAGGCGGCCGTTGCGGACCAGTTCGCAGGCGAACCGAAACCGCGCGTCGCTCCGCTGCTGGCTGCCGGTTTGAAGAATGCGCCTGGTTTCGCGCGCCACAGCGACGAGCCGTTTGCCTTCGTCGATCGTCAGGGTGAGCGGTTTCTCGCTGTAAACATCTTTGCCCGCTTTCATCGCGGCGAGGTTGACGAGCGTGTGCCAATGGTCGGGGGTGCCGTTGATAATGGCGTGAATATCGTCGCGTTCGAGCAGCAGGCGGAAATCCTTATAGACTTTCGCGCCTCCGAACTGTTTCGACGCCTCCTGGGCGTGCTTGTTGTCCACGTCGCACACGGCGGCGACGGTGGCGAAGTGGGCGGCGAGCGTCGTGTCGTAACGGCCCTGCCCGCCGCAGCCGATCAACGCCATGTTCGGTTTGTCATTGGGAGAAAGCGGTTTCGTCGTCGCGGCGTGGCTGCGGGATTCTTCGATGAACCACGCCGGCAAGGCCGAACCGGCGGCGACGGCCGCGGACGCTCGGAGAAAGCGGCGGCGCGAGATGTTGAACTGGCGAGTCTTCATGGGCAGCCGACCGGTCGAATTCATTTTTCCGGCTTGTTCCCCGCCTTTTCCCAGGCATTGAAACCGCCTTCAAGATTGTAGAGTCTCGGAAACTTGAGCGTGTTCATCCGGTCGCACGCCTTGGCGCTGCGCACACCGGCGGCGCAGTGCACCAGGTAAGTCTTGCTCTTGTCGAGTTTTGAGATTTTTTCCTGAAAATCCGCCGCCTTAACGTCGATGTTGATTGCGCCAGGCATGTGGCCCGCTGCAAACTCTGTCGGAGTGCGCACGTCCAGCACCACATTCTTCTTGTCCGCGCGGAGTTTCTCGAACTCGGCGACATCGACGTTTTTGAACGGTTTCGCCTCCTTCTTCTCCGCACCAGGTTTCTGATCGTTTTTCCCATCCGCGGCGGGCGC
>DASPXS010000182.1:0-27344 GCA_035637175.1 Haliangiales bacterium
GGACGCCGCGACGGCGCCGGAATCCTGCGGCGGAAAGAACCCGCAACGATCCAGCATTTGCTCGATTTCCGACCTGGCCACGCCCAGTTTGCGGGCGGCGTTCAACAAATCGCGCGCATCGGCAGGATGCCAGTTGCGACGGCTCCGGTCGCTCAAGCCGGCCATATCAATGGGCGCGATCGCGTCAAAGATGTCCTCGATCAATTTGGCCCTGGTTGCGGCCGTCAAACCGCTGTTTTCGCGGGCCCGCCTGGCTCGTTCACAGCAGGAGCGAAGTTGCGGGCCAAATCGCGGGTCATCGTGCAGAAGGAACCCGCCCGCCAACTGCGGCCGGTTCAGCCGGCGCGCCGTCTCCGAAAAGCTCGCGGACGCGAAGTAAAGCAATGACAACGCTGCGAACAGCGGAAAGTCGTTCAGGTTGGCGTAAAGCGCCCCTGCCAGCAGCGCGGCCGCGTCCAGTTCCTCAAGCGTGCACCGCCCGTACCGGCCCAGGCATTCTTCGAAACCCGGCGAATTCCACCCGGTGGCCAGAATCTCAGCCAGTCGCGCCACGCCCAGCAGCGTCAGCGGAAATCCGCTCGAGAGCAGCGGATCGACAAATCCGGCGGCCGACGGCAACAGCGCCCAGCGCGGTCCCGCCACGGCGCCGCTGCGAAAGGAAAGTCGCGGCGTGTGGATGAAGGGCAACTCAACCGACGCGCCGGAAAATTGTTCCGCCAGCGTGGGGAGCCGCTGCAGAAGCCGTTTCCACGCGGGCGCGCCTTCCGCCAAACGAAGTTCCTTCGCCAACGTTTCGCGGGCGGCAACACCCGCGCTGGTGATACCGTTGTTGAAGCGCAACACCCAAATCCATCCGCCGTCGAAGACGTGATGCACGGCCGCGTCGTCCACCGGATACGGCGGCTGCTCCGCCCCGAGCGAGGCGGCGCCAGCCGCGCTGCGACAGGCGGCGCCAGGGCGTTTCGATGGGACGGCGGCCACATTCTCCCATCGCCGGACGCCGGCAAAATGCGAGTAGAGGGCCTGCGTGCGCGGGAAGTTTTCGAACGAAGTTTCCGGCAAATCCAACGCCCGTTGCAAAAACCCCCGCGGCCCGCTGGCGTCGATGACGAATCGCGCTCGAACAGAAAAGCGCCGGCCTTCGCGCTCCCCGTGGATCTTCACACCCTCGTTTCCAACCGCAATGCCGGTGAGTTTCGCCTGGTCGAGGTATTCGGCGCCCAGACTTTGCGCCTCGCGCACGAGAAAATGATCGAAGTCCGCGCGATACCAGTGCGTGTCGGCGATTTCGTCGCGCGGACTGGCCGCCACGAGCAATTGATCGCGCCGTTCGGGGTCGTGGACGAACGGCCGGCCGAAGCGGTGATGGAAAAAAGTGAACCCGCGCTTGAGGCCGCAGCCGACTTGCGGATACGTTTTCTGCCACGTTCCCCACTTTGCGAGCGGCAGCAACCGCGGCAAATCGTAACGTCGGGCCAGTTCCTCCACCAGCAGGTTCGCCAGCGGCGTGGAGGATTCCCCGATGACAAAGCGCGGATGTCTGCCGCGTTCCAGCAATATCACGGAACGCCCGAGCCGCCGGGCAATCATAGCCATGAACGAACCGCCGAAACCGGAGCCGACGATCGCGATGTCGAAGTCCATGCTCAATCAAAGTGGCGCAGACGTTCCGACCGCCTGCCGTTATCCCCAATTGTCCGCCGTCTTGTCGTGACCAGAAAGCGCCTTGTCACACTCTGCCTTGACGGCGCCCCTGCCATAAAGGGCAGGTCAGACCCTTGTCCTACATGCAACTCCCTCGACACCGCTTGCAGAGGACCGGGGGCAAGACGATTTGCTCGAGGTTTGCTCTGTGAAGCCGACCCCAGCGCTCCCGAAAACAAGACGCACAGTCCGAAAAGTTTTCCAAATCCCACAAGTCGGCAAACACCCGCCCGCGTTTTAAGCGGATGCCGTAATCCAGCGCGGCTTCGAGTGTGGACAATTTGGGCGGAGAAAATTCGCCGCGCCGGGCCAGCGCCTCCAGTGCGCCGTTGCCCAAACGGGTGGGAATGAGCGAGACCGCTGTCGCTCCACAATCGAAGGCAAAATCCACCGATCGCATGGCCCAGGGCAGCGCCTCGAGCTCGTCGAGGAACGGCGGCTTGGCGAGAACGAAAACACGCAGCGGGATTTCATTCTCGCGAAGCAGATCGGCGGCGCGCCGGAACTGGTCGAGCGTCATCCGTTTGTTCAACTTTGCCAGCACGTCCGGCTGCGCCGTCTCCAGTCCCATTGCCACTTCCAGTGTCGGGCCGTCGCCGACGAGGCGAGTCGGCGGCTGATGCCCGCCATCCCGCCTGGGAGTGGATCGATCCGGCGACGTGACGTTCGGCGCTATCAACAGGTCGCGGAATCGCAGCGCCGATTCTCCGATCAGCGCCGGATGACATTCCACAATCACGCGCTCGAACGCCGCGACCCGACGGGCAATGGCTCCGTGGTCTTCCGGCGGAATGGCGCGCGGGTCGAAGAAACTGCCGCTGTTGTAGAGTTTGATCTGTTTGATGGGATCCCCCGTGAAGCCGGTGCTCCTCCGGGTGAGGTTAATGGGTGGAACCTTCTCCCCATCCGACGGTGAGGGGAATATTTTCACAATCGGGGCAAGCTCCACCTCGTCCCTGACTTGCGTTCGTCCCGTTTCAGGCGGCGTCGGAGTACAACCCGGCCCTCCCAACCGTTTCAGCGCGTAATCAATCTGCGCCGGGATCGCGCCGACGGGCACGGTTTCGGTGAGCGTGTTTTTCCACAGATCGCACATCAGACAGCGCCAGGGGCATTCGCGATTGGCCAGAAAAATCGTCGCCACCGACACAACTTCGCCTGACTCCGCGCGCTCTTCTTCGAGCAGGAATGCGTGCGGTCGCCGGGGGTCAACCGGATTGCGCAACGGACGGCGGGCGACAATCCATTGGTCGCGCTCAACGGCGCGTTCCGGATAGAGACTCATCGAAACAGTTGACCGCATGTTTGACTCGTGCAGACGGGACAGTTCTACGCCAGGCCGCCGGATTTGCAACGCCCGCTTCGGCTGCTCGGCTGCTCTATCGCAGATTTGCCATCGGCAGAGTGTCGAGGAGTTCCAGGCGCGCTCGCATTGTCGGCCCCCCCAAGAATACAATTTCGCCATAAGGCGCTACACGGCAGATTGAAAATCCGCGCTGAGGGTAGGTTTGTTACTCCCGTGAAATAAGGTCTTCACCCCATTGACTGGTAAATGAAATTTGCCGGAAGCATAGGAAGAGTGATATTGCCGGCGCTGTCACCAGGTGATCGTCGGGAAGCCCGGTTATTGCCAAGGTGCGAGACCGTGGCTTATCAGGTTCGGATCGACGATCTCAGGGCGGCTGAAATGCAAGTCGATGATGGACCGCCAAACGACACTCGGCAACGAAAGTGAACGTACTGGAATACTTCAGAATCTCGCCGGAAAGGTTCCGGTCGTATCTGCTGCCCCGGGTCTGTGCCTGGGTTCTCGAGCAGGAACGATCCATTCTTGAGCACGGTGTGGCACTGACCGCCCCTCAATTGTCCGACGCCAAGCTCGCCGGTGTAGTCCATCCGGAACGGGTCTGGCTGTCGCGCGTCGAACAAGTACCCTGTCCGGAACACCCGGTGTTGCGGGCGGCGGCGGAGGAGATGAAGCTGATAACGCCGCTCACCCCCGGTTTGCCATTGCGCTACGGAATCGCCCTCCGCTCCGACCATTGGGGTCAGCGGCGATTGCTGGTCCATGAGCTGGCGCACACGGCGCAATATGAACGGTTGGGCAGCGTCCGGGCGTTTCTTGAATGTTATCTGTATGAGTGTCTCGCGATCGGTTATCCCTCGGCGCCGATGGAACAGGAAGCGATTGCCGTGGAACGACGGGTTTGTGGAGCGGGACAATCTCGCGGTATGCCGGATAGACGATCGTCGCCCTTTCAACCCATTGATCCTCCGTCACAGCGCTGGTAGATGAATCAATCCAGACAACGCGTCGCGGATCAATGTCGAAAACACGGCCTGTGCGTCCTCCGCAGGGAAGAGTTCGAAGCGGCCTTCCTGTTCGATTTTGGCTCATCGGAACCAAATCTGACCGAGTTCTGCCTGGCATTCGATCTGGAACTCGTCGTTGACGCCGAAGCCGAGCAGTTCTTCTTCCTGCGCGGGCAACCGGAACCTACCGGTAGTTGGTGCTCGCCGGCGAAACGCTGGTTTCAACAGCCGTAATCGCGACGCGCGAATCAGAAAAGCCGCCCGACCAGCGGCGACAACCGCAAGAAGCGGCACGATGAATGGGCCTGATTGCGGCGCAGGCCGTCGGCAAGCCGATCGGCCGACTCCGCTTTGGCGGCCGTGGCCAACGCTTCCGAAGCGGAGTTGAGCAAGGCTGTCGGTTCGCGCGTGCCGCCGAACAGCCCTGCGTCGAGCGCTCGATCCTTCTTTCAGCCCGTTCCGCATCCGTCCGGTTTTTTTCCGACAATTCAGTTTACTTTTGAAACAATTGTTTTACTTATCCGTCATACTTAATGCCGGCTCCGCCGGCCCGCATTCGTTCAACGACATGGAAACACCTGACGTTCCGCCGCAACCGGCGCGGCGCAATTTCATCAAAAAGGCCTGTTCGGTGGTGGTCGGAGCAGTGGCGGGGCTCGTCCCGGCGGTCTCCGGTTTGATTGTTTTCCTCGACCCGCTCCGGCGCAAATCGGAGGACAGCGACGCCGTCCTGGTGGCTTCGTTCAACTCGTTGCCCAAAGACGGTGTGCCCCGAAAATTTTCCGTCGTCACCGGCCACACGGACGCCTGGAATCGCATGCCCAGCGTGCCGGTGGGCGCCGTGTATTTGCGGCGTCTGGGCGACGGCCAGGTGCTGGCATTCAACGTCATCTGTCCGCACGCCGGGTGTTTCGTCGATTACGAGGCTTCGAAGAAAAGCTATCATTGCCCGTGCCACAACAGCAGCTTCGCTCTCGACGGCAAAATCGCCGATCCGAAAAGCCCCAGCCCGCGCGGTCTCGATGAACTGCAGGTGGAGATTCGCAACGGGGACGAGATCTGGGTGAAGTTTCAGAATTTCCGCGCCGGCGTGAGTGAGAAAATTCCGGCCTGATGAACCGGCTTCTTAACTGGATCGACCGCCGCACCGGCTACCGGCGCATCATCGAGTATGCGCTTTACGAAAACATTCCCGGCGGCGCCCGCTGGCGTTACGTCTGGGGCAGCACGCTGGTTTTCTGCCTCGCCGTCGAATTCGGCACCGGCCTCTTTCTCTGGATGTCCTACAGCCCGAGTTCGCAGACGGCGTGGGAAAGCGTCTATTACATCCAGAACGAAATGACCGGCGGCTGGCTGCTGCGCGGTCTCCATCACTTCACCGCGTCCCTGATGAATGTGCTGCTCGTGCTCCACCTGATGCAGGTGGTCATCGACGGCGCCTACCGCGCTCCGCGCGAAATCAACTTCTGGTTCGGACTTGGCCTGCTCCTGCTCGTGCTCGCTCTTTCGCTCACCGGCTACCTGTTGCCGTGGGACCAGAAAGGTTACTGGGCGACGAAAGTGGCGACCAACATCATGGGCATCACTCCGTTCATCGGGCCGGCGTTGCAACGGCTCGTGATCGGAGGGCCGGATTACGGCCACCATACCCTCACCCGATTCTTCGCGCTGCACGCCGGCGTGCTGCCGGCGTGTGTGGTCACGCTGGTCGGCTGGCACCTCTTTCTGTTCCGCCGCCACGGCATTACCGCCAAGGACCCCAAACGCAAGGCGGACGAATATTTCTGGCCCGATCAGGTGCTCAATGATGCGGTGGCCTGCCTGGCGGTGCTGGCCACCGTTCTGTTTCTCGTGCTGCGCCCGTGGCTGTTCCACACCGGCGAAGATCTCGGCGCCGAACTCGCCGCGCCGGCGGATCCTTCTGAAACCTATTCCGCCGCGCGGCCCGAATGGTATTTTCTGTTCCTCTTCGAGTTCCTCAAATTCTTCCCCGGCGGAACCGAAATCTGGGGCGCCATCGTCATTCCCGGGTTCATCATGTTGATCATCTTCCTCATGCCGATCCTCGGTCACTGGAAACTGGGACACCGCTTCAACGTCGGCCTGTCGGTCTCGTTGCTGGCCGGGATCATCTTCCTGACTTTTCTCTCGGTCACCAAAGACCGGCGCGACCTCGCTTACAAGGCCGCCGTCGAAGAGGCCCGCCGCAACGCCGAGCGCGTCAAAATCCTCGCCCGATCACCCACCGGCATCCCGCGGGAAGGCGCCGTGACGTTGCTCCGCAACGACCCGCTGACCCAGGGCCCGAAACTCTTCGCAAAAAACTGCGCCGGTTGCCATCGCTACGGCGGCCGCGACGGCGCCGGCCAGCAGCCGAAAGACGCCCCCTCGGCCTCCGATCTCAAGGACTTCGCCCGCCGCGACTGGCTCGCCGGCCTGCTCGACCCGCAACGCGTGGACAGCCCGCATTACTTCGGAGGCACGAAATTCAAGGAAGGCAAAATGGTGAAATTCGTCAAAAAAGACGTCGCGGGTTTCGCCCCCGAACAAAAGGAACAGCTCCGGAAAATCATCGCCGCGCTCTCCGCCGAGGCGGGGCTCAAATCACAACGCGACCTCGACCAGCGCGACGCCGCCGTCATCGCCGAAGGCAAAACCCTGATCGCCACCGAAGCCATGCGCTGCACCGAGTGCCATCAATTCCACAAGCCGGACGAGGACGCCTCCGCGCCGGACCTTACCGGGTTTGGTTCGCGCGACTGGCTCGTCGATTTCATTTCCAACCCCGCCCACACGCGCTTTTACGGCAAACGCAACGACCGCATGCCCGCCTTTGGCGAGGACAAAGTGCTCGACGACCACGCCATCGGCCTGCTTGCCGACTGGCTGCGGGGGGATTGGTACGAACCGGAAGGTCGGTAAGCCGCGGCGCGATGCGGTTGAAGGGGACCGTCGAATCGCGAACTTCGCGCGTGGCTATTGTCCCCGCCCGTCCGCGCCGGTGCCATCGAGGTCGATCAGGATGTCGCGCGGCTCGGCGCCTTTGCTGGGACCGACGATGCCGCGGTTTTCCAGTTCGTCCATGATGCGGGCGGCGCGGGTGTAGCCGAGGCGCAGGCGGCGCTGCAGCAATGAAACGCTCGCCTTTTGTTCGCTGCGGATGACTTCGATGCACTGCTGAATCAGTTCCTCGTCCTCGTCGATGCCGTCTTCGCCCTCGAGGCTGCCCACCGGTCGGGAGAGTTGCTGGTGGATT
This sequence comes from Haliangiales bacterium, assembly GCA_035637175.1. Taxonomy (GTDB): domain Bacteria; phylum Verrucomicrobiota; class Verrucomicrobiia; order Limisphaerales; family AV2; genus AV2. The sequence continues at coordinate 7,274 of DASPXS010000182.1, forward strand.
TCCATTTCGTAACTCGGTTTGCCCTGTTTGGCGATGAATTCAACGATGCTGTTGATTTCCTGGTCGGTGATGAGAGCGCCCTGGGCGCGGACGAGTTTGGCGGAGCCCGGCGGCAGATAGAGCATGTCGCCTTTGCCGAGCAGTTTGTCCGCGCCCATGGCGTCGAGAATGGTGCGCGAGTCCACTTTGGCCGCGACCTGGAAGCCGATGCGCGCCGGGATGTTCGCTTTGATGACGCCGGTGATGACGTCCACGCTCGGCCGTTGCGTGGCCACGATGCAATGAATGCCGGCGGCCCGGGCCATTTGCGTGATGCGGGCGATGGCCATCTCGACGTCGGCGGGCGCGACCAGCATCAGGTCGGCCAGTTCGTCAATGATCACCACGATGTAGCTGAGCTTTTCCGGGATGACGATGTCGTCGTCGCGCGGGACGACGATTTCCTCGTCCACTTCCACCGCGAAGCCGTCGGCGCCGGCCTCAATTTTTTCCTTCCTGGCTTTGAGCGGCAGTTCCGGCTCGGTCTTCGGCAGGGGTTTGTCCTTGGGCCGTTCGTTGAACGATTTGATGTTGCGGACGCCGACGCGGGCGAAGATCTGGTAGCGTTTTTCCATTTCGTTGACGACCCAGCGCAGGGCGAGGATGACCTTCTTGGGATCATTGACCACCGGCACGACGAGGTGGGGCAGGGCGTTGTATTGCTGCAGTTCGACGACCTTGGGGTCGATCATGACAAAGCGGAGCTGGTCCGGCGAGAAGCGATAGAGCAGCGAGGTGATGATGGCATTGATGCAAACGGATTTGCCCGAGCCGGTGCTGCCGGCGATGAGCAGGTGGGGCATCTCGCTGAGGTCGGCCATAATGGGATGACCGTAAACGTCCTTGCCGAGGGCGAGCGGGATGCGTGCCCGGGTGTTGCGCCATTCCTCGGACTCGAGCAGGTCGCGAATGATGACCTTCGTCTTGATGATGTTGGGGACTTCGATGCCGACGGAACTTTTGCCGGGGACCGGCGCCAGGATGTGGATGCGCTCGGCCTTGAGCGCTGCGGCGATGTTGTTGTTGAGCGCGGCGATTTTCTCGAGCTTGACGCCGGGCGCAGGGTGCAGCTCGTAACGAGTGATGGTGGGGCCTTTGGTGATGTCGCCCAGCGCCACTTCGATGTCGAACTGCGCGAGCGTCTGTTGAATGAGCCGCGCGTTGGCCATGAGGTCCTCTTTCGATTCGGTCGGGCGAACCGTCGGATCGGCATAATTGAGCAAATCGAGGGACGGCAACTGGTAATTGCCGATCAGCGGCGTGGAGGCGACGGCGATGGGTTTTGGTTTTTTTGGCTGGACCCGGGGTTTCGGCGGCGACTCGGCGGCGGACTTTTCTTCAACCACAACGCCCTTCTCGCTTTCAGTCGTTTTTCCCTTGGCCGCAGCGGCAGCCGTTTCTTCCACTTTGGGTTCCCCGGTTTTTTCCTTCGCCCGGCCGAGGATCTCCGGGGTCGTCGCGGCGGCGATTTCCGTCGCCGAGATCACTTCGCCCTCCACGCCGACGGGTTCCTCGGCCTCGGCCTCGGCGTCCCGGGCCTTGCCCGGGCGCACGCTGGAACGAAAGGCGGGCTTGGCCAGCGGCACGCTCAGGTCGCGCACGGTCGGTTCGGGGACCGGCTGCAAGTCCGCGCCCAGACCGGCTTTGGCGACCTGTTCCTGGAGTTTTTTGGCCTGGCGTTCCAGCTCGCGCGCGCGGCGTTCGAGGGCTTTCTCTTCGGCGGAGGAATCTTTTTCCGACTCGGCCGGCAGGGGCTTCAGCAAACCGCGCAGCCACTCGCCCAGTTGAAAATTCGTCAGGAACAACAGGCTGATGAGGTAGAGCGTGGCGAAGATAATGGTGGCGCCGACGGAACCGAAATGGCCGAAGACGTATCTGTTCATCATCAGACCGAGCGAACCGCCGGCGGAAGCCGCGTTGTGATTCTGTTGCCAATGGGCAAGGAACTGCAGCGATTTGTTCAAATCGAACAGGCCCATGCAACAGAGCAACAGGATGGCCGACCAGACCCACCGGCGATGAAAATAGGACATGAGCAGGAACAGGTAACTCAGGCCGAAACAGCACAGGATGATCGGCAGCAGATAGGCGCTCGCCCCGAAAACAAAAAACAGCGCATAACCCAGCCACGCCCCGACTTGCCCGATCCAATTCTTCGGGGTCTCGTTCGGCGCCGTGGTGTTGGCGGGGACGTCCCGCGGGTCGTAGGAAATCATGGCGACGAGCGTCAGCACCGACGCCGCAATGAGCACGATGCCGATAATGTCGCCGAAACCGCGAGCGTGGACTTCGCTGGACGCTGCTTTACGAGCCATGCGAGCAGACTAAGACGGCGCGATTGAAAGTTCAACAAGTGAAAGAGTCGGTGGTCCGTGGTCCGTGGTCCGGGTCAGTCGCCAGCAACCGACGACGGACCATGGACAACGAACAAATTAGAACTTTGAACCCGGCACCCGGAACACTAAACTGTCGAAGCATGGCCAAAGATTCCGTTTCGCAGATCAAAAAACTTCAGGCCGAAGCGCAGGTGCTGCTGGATGATCGCGGGATCGCCGGGGTGGACGAGGCGCAACTGCATCCGTTCAAGAAGTTCGTCCATTTCTGGGTCCTGGTGGGAAAGACTTTCGTGCGCAACCGCTGCCTGGTGCGGGCGTCCGCACTGGCTTACACCACGCTGCTGGCGTTGATTCCCCTGCTGGCGGTGGGGCTTGGGGTATCGACGACGCTGTTGAACAGCAGCCGGGAACGGACCTCCGAATTGATCGGCAGCCTGATCGATCAGTTGGCTCCTCAGTTGGGAATGTTGCCGACCAGCGAGCAGGACAAAGGCGAAGAGCGAAAGAAGCTGCTGGAGCGCGTCAGGGAATCGCTCGCGGTCATCGCGAAAAGCAACGAGCGAGAGCGGACGGCATTGATCGACAAACTGGCCGGCGAGACCGGGGACAGGCGCCCCGGGGCGGTCGAGCGGATCCGGGAGCTCCTGCCTGATTTCACGCGCGGCAGTGACCAGCAAAAGGCGGAACTGGTCAATGGACTGGTGGACGAATGGCGGCCGGATTTGGCGAACTCGCGCCGGAAAATTGTCAAACAAATCCAGGAATTCATCGCCAACGTTCACAGCGGAGCGCTCGGCCTGACGGGCACGGTGGGGTTTTTCTTCGTGGCGATCGGCCTGCTGAGCACGATCGAGGCGACGTTCAATGATATCTGGGGCGTGACGCGAGGACGCAACTGGTTCGTGCGCGTGATTCACTATTGGGCGGCGATCACGCTCGGGCCGCTGGTGATCATCCTGGTGATGGGACTGGCCATCGGGTCACAGTTTCAAGCGGTCCAAAACCTCATCAAGGACACGCCGGTGGTCGGGGGCCTGCTGTTCAAGTTGATTCCCTTCTTTATTTTGTGCGGTGCGTTCATGTTGCTCTACCAGCTCATGCCGAACACCCGGGTCCACTGGAAAGCGGCATTGGTCGGCGGATTGGTGGCCGGGACGCTCTGGATCGCCAACGGCAATTTCAACGCGCTCTTTGCCTCGCGGGTCGTGTCCGCCAGCAAAATCTACGGTTCGCTGGCCGCCATCCCGATCTTTCTCTTCGGAATCTACCTGTCGTGGACCATCCTCCTGTTCGGCGCGCAGGTGTCTTACGCTTACCAGAACCGCCGCGCTTATATCCAGGAAAAACAGGCCGAGAGCGTCAACCAACGCGGGCGCGAGTTCATCGCGTTGCGGGTGATGACGCTGGTCGGGCAGAAATTCCATCACGGTGAAATGCCGCCGACGGCGAACGAAATCGCCGAGTCGCTGTCGGTATCCAGTCGTTTGATCGGGCAGATCCTCCAGCCCCTGCTGCAAACGAAGCTGGTGGTCGAAGTGGCCACGCCGGAAACCGCTTATTGCCCGGCGCGACCCCTGGATAAAATCTCCTATGAGGACATCATCCTCTCCTTGCGGGCCGGCCAGGGACAGGAACCGGCAACGCGCGAGGAGCCGTCGCGCGAACTGGTGCGGGGCGCCCTGGAGGAAATCCAGCAGGCGGAACGTCGCGTGTCAAAGGCCGTCACGTTGCAGGCGATGGTCGAGCGCACCGCAACGTTGGCGGCGGAGAATACGACTCCGTCAACGTAGGGCGGGCGTCTCGACTGCCGGGACGCGCGATTGCACCGCTCGCCGCAGGGGCGAGCGCGGCACCCGGCGGACCGCCGCGGTTCAGAGAAAACTTGGCACTATTTCGGTTTTTTTTTACCCTGAACTTGTGATTGGGTTCTTACGATTCGTGGGTGTGGCGAATGCCGCGATCTGGTTCGGGGCGTCGATCTTTTTCACGTTGTTCGTCGGGCCGGCTTTTTTTTCCGAGAAAATGATCAGCTTGTTGACGCGGCCGTATGCCGGCGCGGCGGCTCAGATCATCATTGAGCGTTATTTCCTGATGCAGCAGGTCTGCGCCACGCTCGCGCTGGTGCATCTGGTGGCCGAGTGGCTCTACATGGGAAAACCTCTGCAGCGATTGACCCTTTGGCTTTTGCTGGGAATTTCGACGCTCGGGTTGGTGGGCGGTTACGGTCTGCAGCCGAGACTGCGGAGACTTCACCGAACCATCTACGGCTCGGGATCCACTCTCCAGCAGATCGAACAGGCCCGACAATCCTTCAAGCTCTGGCATGGGACATCGCAGGCGCTCAACCTGGTCGTGATTGCCGGGGTGGCGGTCTATCTCTGGCGGGTCACCACCCCGGGCAGTGGCTACCGTTATCGGGCGTGAATCGGAGGGTTTTGTTAAAAAGATGCCCATTTTTGAAATCGAGGGTTGACAAACTTTGTGACGTGCCAACAAAAATGGGTATAGTAGTTCATGGCGCAGGCAGTGCCTGGGTTGAAAATGTTGTATGATTTCAAACGAGCGTCCATCGCCTTACGGCCATCGTTCCTATTCGGCGGCGCCCAAACCGAGCGTTCCGGAAGAGACGTTGAAAGCGGATAAGGTTCAAATTGAGCGGAAGACCTTTGTGTTTACGCTCAAGGAGAATACCCGCGGCCGTTTTTTGCGGATTACCGAGGACGTGAATGGACGGCGCGATACCATCATTGTTCCCGCGCCGGGGTTGAATGAATTCAAAAGGCTGCTGGACGAAATGGTCAAGGCCTCGGCGGAACTTCCCGCCAAGGGCCAGTAGCCCGCCCCCGTTCCTTCACTCGTGCCGACCGAAACCATTTCCGGTTCCGGAGGGCAAAAAACTCAATCCGATCCAGGCTTCGTTCGCGCCGTTCGGCGCGGCCGCACCCGGGGCGCGTCGCCCCAAAGCCCTTCCAGATCGTAATGTTCGCGCACGTCGGCCCGCATCACGTGAACGATGACATCGAAAAAGTCGAGCACCACCCACGCCGTGTGCAACGTGCCGTCCGTGGCGCGCGGGCGCAGGGCGTGTTTTTCCCGCAACCGGTCGGTGATCTCCTCCACGATGGCGCGCAGGTGCGGTTCGCTGCTGCCGGTGCAGATGACAAAATAATCCGCCACCGACGACAATTCACGCAGGTCGAGGATGACGATGTTCTCCGCCTTTCTGTGGTCGGCCAGCTCCCGGCAAAGCACGGCCAATTTCTTCGAATCCATCGCCGGCGAGAATGGGGAAGGTCCGCTCAAAGATAAAGTCGATTGTTGCGGATGGCCTCGGCGAGGGCGGGGCCGACCAGCAGATCGATCGGCCGACCGGCCCGGATCCGCTCGCGGATTTGTGAGGAGGAAACGCCGAGCGGAAAACCGGCCAGCGCCCGGCCGCGAAACGGGGCGGGCAGCGGCACGGCGCCCTGGCCGGGGCGCGGAATGACGACGAACTCGACGATCCCCGCCAATTCATCCGCGTCGCGCCACCTGGGCAATTGCGGGACGTGATCGGCCCCGATGAGATAATACAACTGCGCGCCCGGAAATCGCCGCGCGTAGTCGCGAACGGTGTCAATCGTGTAGGACACGCCGCCGCGTTTGATTTCCTGGTCGTCGATCTCGCATTCGCTTTGGCCGGCCAACGCCAGCCGAAGCAGGCGCAACCGTTGTTCCGCCGGCGCCGGCACCTGGGCCGGTTTGAACGGCGACTGCGCGGCGGGAATGAAAAACAGGCGCGTCAACTGCAATTCCTCGCGCGCCGCCTGGGCCACCAGCAGGTGGCCGAGGTGGACCGGATCAAACGAACCACCGAATAAGCCGATGCGCTGCATACGAATATTAGGCGATAGGCGAGAGGCTATAATCGACAGGCATCCTCTATCACCCATCGCCTCTCGCCTCTCAACAGCACCGGTTGATGCCATTGAACCGCTTTTCAAGCGTTTCAACGTAGAGTTGTTCCCTGCTTGGGGCGGGTCTCCCATCGTTGTCTCCAAGTAAATTGATCGGATGCTGTTCCGGCAGACCGCAGGCGCACGCATTCGCCGCGTGTTGCGCGCGGTCCAGCGCCGCCTCGCCGGACAATTCCTTGGCCAGCGCCAACGCCAGCGCCAACAGGCTGAACACCGCCAGTGGCTTGCCTTCCGCCAGGGCGTAATCGGGCAGCCAGACCGGCTCGGACTCGCGCAACGTCGCCCGTCGTTTGCGGGCGAGCAGGAGGACCCATTCGCGGACGCTGACCGCAACGATCAATGCCACGAGCACCAGGAAAATGCCCGCCACGAACGCATCCAGCCGGTTGTTAAAAAGGAGACTTTTATTGGACTCCAGGGCAAGCGGAGCGGCCGCCAGCGCCTCATCCGACTTGGCCACGCCGGTCGCGGGATAAGCTTCTTCGATTTTCGCGGAGTAAACCTTTGCTGCCGCCAGGAACCCGATTTTCGGATCGGAATGAAAAATCTTTTGTAACCCCGCCGTCATCGTGACCGACAGCAGCCAGACCAGCGGCACGACGGTTACCAGCGCGAGCAAGGGCGAACGCGGGATCGGCGCTCCGCCTGTCTCAGTTTGGGGGGCAGTTTTTTCGCCGGCGCTGGCAAGCGGGACGCCTGCTCCGCTTTGCAGCGCCATTTTCAAAATAACGGTTGTGGCCAGGCAAAGCGCGATGGTGGCGAGCAACTGGTTCGCAATGCCGAACAGCGGCCAGAGGGAATTGATGCCGCCAAGCGGGTCGCGCACGCCCTGGATGAGAAAATATCCCCAGCCCGACACGATCAGACCGCTGGCCAGGACGTTCGCCCTGATGTCCTTCAGGTCACCCAGAGGTTTCCAGAGGTTGCCGAGGACATCCTGCAGGAGGTAGCGCCCGACACGCGTGCCGGCGTCGAGCGTGGTGAGGATGAACAGCGCCTCGAACATGATCGCGAAGTGGTACCAGAGATCGAGCCAACGCCGGCCGACGGCTTGATGAAAAATACCGGCCATCCCGACCGCCAGCGTCGCCGCTCCGCCGGTTCGACCAAACAGAGTCTTCTCGCCGACGGTAGCGGCGAGTTGATCCATCCGGGCCACGGTCACAGGATAACCGAGCGCGGTCACTTTCGCCGCCGTTTCGGCAGGCGCGCCTTTGATGTTCATGCTCAGGTAAACGCCGGGGTCGAGCGAGCAGGCCGCAATCAGGGCCATGATGGCAACCAACGATTCCAGACACATGGCGCCATAACCGATCGGTCGGGCATAACTTTCCCGCGTGATGATTTTAGGCGTCGTGCCGCTGGAAATCAGCGTGTGGAATCCGGAAATCGCCCCGCAGGCAATGGTGATAAAACAGAACGGAAACAATTTGCCGGCCACCACCGGCCCGGACCCGTCGATGAACGTGCTGACCGCAGGAAATTTCAAGGCGGGCAAAACCAGCAACACCCCAAACGCCAGCGCGAAGATGGTGCCGAGCTTCATGAAGGTGCTGAGGTAGTCGCGGGGAGCGAGCAGCAGCCAGACGGGCAGGACACTGGCGGCAAAACCATAGAGGATGATCGCCCGCGCCAGATTGATGTCCCTCAGCGAAAAGAGGGTCGCCAGATGACCGTGGCTGTGGACGTACTGGCCGCCCCACACCGCCATCAGCAGGAGCACGACACCGAGGGCCGACGCCTCCATGACTCTGCCCACGCGCCACCAGCGCAGGTAGCCGCCCATGAACAGCGCGATGGGAATAGTCGCTCCCACCGTAAACACGCCCCAGGGACTGTCGGCCAGCGCCTTGACCACCACCAGCGCCAGCACCGCCAGCAGAATAATCATGATCGCGAGAATGGCGACGGTGCCGATGAAGCCCGCCGTCGAGTTGAGTTCCTCTTTGACCATTTGCGCGAGCGAATTGCCGTTGCGCCGCAGGGAACAGAACAGAATCACAAAGTCCTGCACGGCGCCCCCCAGGACCACGCCGATGAGGATCCACAGCGCGCTGGGCAGGTAACCGAACTGGGCGGCCAACACCGGACCGACCAGCGGGCCGGGGCCTGAGATGGCGGCGAAATGATGGCCGAAGACGATCCATTTGTTGGTCTTGACGAAATCCTTGCCGTCGTCATGCACTTCGCAGGGCGTAGCGCGCCGGTCGTTCAACGCCAGAACGCGGGCGGCAATCCACTTGGAATAGAATCGGAACCCGATGGCGTAGGAGCACAGCGCGGCCACCAGGAGGTAAGCCGAGTTGACCGGTTCACCGCGGCGCACGGCGAGCACAAGGTAAGCCCAGGCACCCAGCAGCGCCACGGCCAGCCAGGCAAGTTTTCTCGCGAATTCTTTCATGATACGCCGGTTCCACTGGACGGCTGCCAGCGATTGATGATTCGGATGATATCGATTCTGCGTGCCGGTTCAACTTCCATCGCGGGCAACCGGATCTTCCGGATCTTTTCCGAAGGAAATTAACCGTTTGCATTTGGTTCCGGCTGTGATAGAAGTCCCGTCCCGCGGCCGCCGACGAGGCGGACAATTTTGCGGCAATATGTTGTTACGATTTAACGCTTTTTAACAAACCTATGTCCCAGCATTCGAGTCTGCGCGTCCTCGGCACGACCGGCGCCAAACGCAATGTGCTCAAACGCTTCGAACGCGTCGCCCTGCTCAAGAAGCGCGGCCAGTGGAAGGAAGGCGACCGTGTTTCCGGCCTGCGCAAAACCAAGCCCGAAGCCTGATCCGAATGCGGAGCGCGCAATTCGGAACGCGGAATCCGTCGGCTGCCCCGGTGGCGCATCTTCATTCCGCACTCCGCACTTCGCACTCCGCATTTCAATGGTTCGCCTGCAAAAGTTTCTTGCCGATGCGGGCGTGGCTTCGCGACGCGCCAGCGAACGGATCATCCTGGCCGGGCGGGTCGAGGTCAACGGGCAGATCGTCCGGGTGTTGGGAACGAAACTCGATCCGGCGCGCGACCGCGTCAGCGTGGACGGCGCGCTGATCAAGGCCCGGCGCAAACTCTACGTCGCGGTGAACAAGCCGCGGGGTTACATTTGTTCCCGACACGACCCGGCCAAACGCCGCGCGGTGGGCGATTTGTTGCCCAGGGAATGGAACAACCTTTACCCGGTCGGCCGGCTCGACTATGACAGCGAAGGATTGATTTTTCTCACCAACGACGGCGAGTTTTGTCTGCAATTGACGCATCCGCGCTACGGCCTCCGGAAAAAATACCTGGCCATCGTTGAAGGGCGGGTCGAGCCGAAGGTCTTGAGTCAGTTGACTCGCGGCGTGGTCCATGACGGTGAAAGGCTGAAAGCGGAGAAGGCCCGGCTGTTGAGCGCGAACAATTCCCGCAGCGCGGTCGAAGTGGAGCTGGCGGAAGGCAAATACCGCGAGGTGCGGCGGTTGTTTGAGTCGCAGGGATTGGTCGTGGCGCAACTTCGTCGCACGCAAATCGGCCGGATCAAACTGGGCGACCTGCCGGTGGGCAAATGGCGAACCTTGACCGGGCCGGAAATAAAAACTTTACTATCCAACAGCAGCCAGGCCGCTCGTGTCGCAACTCACGAACATTGACACGGCCGGCCATAATCCTTCTACTCCTGAACGCTATGAAGACAACTCAACGATGGCCGTGGGCAGTTTCTGTCGCAGTCGGGCTGGTGGTGTTGACCGCCCGCGCCGAGGAAGCCGCTGTCGTGAAAAAGGACCGCGTCAACGTGCGGGCCCAGGCCACGCAGGGCAGCGAGGTCATCACGCAATTGAAGAAAGGGGAGACCGTCACGGTACTCGAGGAAGTCACCCCCAAAAAACATAAACGCGGCGAGCCGGCCAAATGGGCGAAAATCCAACTCCCCCCCAACACGCCGGTCTGGGTCTTCGCTCCCTACGTCGAGACCAACAATCACACGGTCAATATCAAGCGACTGAATCTCCGCGCCGGTCCCGGCGAAAATTTCAGCGTCATCGGCCGCCTCGAACGCGGCGCCGAAGTCAAAGAAATCCGCACGGACGGCAACTGGATGGAGATCGAAGCGCCGACCAACGCCTATGCGTTCGTGGCCGTGGAAATGCTGGAAAAATCAGCCGCCGCTCCCGCGCCGACCGAATTGGCGGCCAATAAAGAGCCGGCGCCCGCCCAGCCGCCGCCCACCGTTGAAAACGTCAAGCCGGAACCGGCTCCCACACCCGCCGTCGAGCCGACGCCGGCTCCCCCTCCGCCGCAACCAACGCCCCAACCGGCCGCGCCCGCGCCCCAGCCGGCGCCGGCCGCGCCCGCGGACACGGCACCGTCCAAACGGATCGTCAGTCGCGAAGGCACCGTGGTTTACTCGCGCAGCGTTCAAGCGCCCACAACCTTCGCCCTGGAAAATCGGGAGAGTCGCCGGATCGTCAATTTCCTCCACAGCGAAAGCGAAGACATCCTCCTGAAGAAATTCGCCGGCAAAAAGGTCATCGTGTCCGGCGAAGAACTCATCGACCAGCGCTGGAGCAGCACGCCCATCATCGAAGTCGAGTCGATTCAGGTGGTTCCCTGATGTCGTTGGCTAACCTCATTGATGGGCGTGCCCTGGCCGAACAAATTCACGCCCAGACTTCCCGTCGCATTGCCGCCCTCAAACAGCGCGGCGTGCAACCGGGCCTGGCCTTTGTGCGCGTCGGCGAAGACCCGGCGTCGCAGGTTTACGTCGGCCTGAAGGAGCGGATGAGCGCGCGGCTCGGGATCGTTTCGATCACCCAGGTTCTGCCCGAGACGACTTCGGAAGCCGAATTGCTCGAGCGGATCGCGCAGTTCAACACCGACGCCCGGGTTCACGGCATTCTGGTGCAGGCGCCGTTGCCGCGTCAAATCACCCCGGCCCGCGTTTACGCGGCGGTTCTGCCGCAAAAAGACGTGGACGGTTTTCATCCGGTCAACGTGGGCAAGTTGATGCTCGGGGACACCACCGGTTTTCTGCCCTGCACCCCGGCGGGCGTGCATGAGTTGCTCATCCGCTCCCAGCTCCCGATCGAAGGCGCGGAAGTCGTCATCCTGGGCCGCGGCAATATCGTCGGCAAACCGATGGCCGCCATCCTGATTCAGAAAGCCAAACACGCCAATGCCACGGTCACGTTGTGCCACTCGCAGACGCGCGATGTCGCCGCCCATTGCCGTCGGGCGGACATTTTGATCGCGGCGATGGGCGTCGCGCAATTCGTCAAGGCCGGCATGGTCAAATCCGGCGCGGCCGTGATCGATGTCGGCGTCAATCGCATCAAAGATCCGAACGCCAAAAGCGGCTCGCGTTTGGTCGGCGACGTGGACTTTGCCGCCGTCCAACCCATCGCCGGAAAAATTACGCCCAACCCCGGCGGCGTGGGGCCGATGACCATCGCGATGCTGATGCAAAATACCGTTCGCGCCGCGGAACTGGCCACTCTATGAACGCCACCCGTATTCTCCCTGACCTGCAATGTTCGCTGTTGTGCGAAGATGTGCGTCCCGAAGCCAATGGCAATTTTATCATCGTCGGTGTCATCGGCTTCGTGCGCGTGCCGCAGGTGCCGGTCACCGCCTTCAAACTGTGCGTGTTCAACCGTTGGACCGCGGGTTTCGGCCAGTTCACGGAGAACGTGCGCCTGATTGCGCCGGACCAGACCACGGTCCTGCGCAAAGGCCAGGTGAAATTTGCGCTGCAGGACGCCACGCACCACGCCACGAATGTGACCGTTTTTCCGCAAGTCGAGTTTGCCGCCGCCGGCGTCTATTACCTGGAGGTGCTGGTGGATGACGTGATGAAAATCCGTTTTCCGCTCCCGGTCGCGGTGGTTCAGCCGCCGCCGACAGGCGCTCAGCAGCCTCCGGCGAAGCCGGAAACGCAGAGTTGACCTCGGCTTCCTGGTTGGACAATGCCGGCTCCGGCCGGTCCGGGCGCGGGAGGTTGCCAAAGTCCGTCAATTTCGCGAAGAGTTTTCGGAGCGCGGAATTTATTCCGCTTCACCGCCCACTTCGGCCAACGTTGTCTTCCCGGCGAGGATTTCGATTCAATTACCTCGCGCGCCGGGTTTATTATGTCCTCGTTCAACGATGGAAACACCGCCCTCCTTGCCTCCCTGGCAGCCGATCACCTTTGGCGGCGTGGCCGCTTTTTCACGGGCTTCGTTTGGCCGATTGTTTCTCGTTCAATTCATCACAGCGCTGCTGGTCGCTGCGAGCGCGCTTTGCTTTTTGATTTCGGCGTGGTTTCCCGCGATTCAGAAGGCCATCGCGCGCCTGCCGGACAAGGCCGCGATTCGGCGCGGTCAACTCGAATGGAACGGACCCGCGCCGGCCTGGCTGAGCGAAGGGACCTTTTTGTCCATCATCGTTGATCCGGCGGGCGACAGTCCAGCCGGACAGATTGCCGACGTGCAATTGAAGCTGGGCCGGGCCGGTTTCCACACCTGTTCGCTGTTCGGTTGCCTGACCGTTTCCTATCCCAAGCAATGGACCGTTGCCTTGAATCGCGCCGAGGCCGAACCGTGGTGGGGCGCGTGGCGGCCCTTTCTGCTGGTTGGCATCGGGGCCAGCGTGGTGATTGGCCTGATGGCGATCTGGCTCGCCCTGGCGACGCTCTACTCGCTGCCGTTGCGATTGGCCGCGTTTTATTCCGACCGCCAGGTCACCTGGCCCGGCTGCTGGCGCATGGCGGGTGCGGCACAGTTGCCGGGTGCCTTGCTGATGAGCGGCGCGATTTTTCTCTACGGTTTCAACCGGCTGAACCTGGTTGGTTTCCTGTTCGCCTGGTTGCTGCACGTGGTCATCGGCTGGATTTACCTCAGCATCGCTCCTTCCCGGCTGCCGCGACTGGCCGGCGCGCCGCGGCGGGGCAATCCCTTTGGCGGAGCGCGGAAGAAACCGAAGACGTTTGGGGCGTGATCGGTCCGGTTTGATAGCTGAAAAAACGCACGCACGCCCTGGTCCCGGGGGACTCATCGCAAACGCGACGCGGTTTCGGGCCGGCGCGCTTTGCACTGGACTCCCGCTTCTCGACTCCTGAAAAATAACGCGTGCGCATCTGCGTCATCTTCAATCCGGCGGCCAGGGGCGAACGAGCCAAACGTTTTCGCAGGCACCTCGACTCGATCGGCGCCGAGTGCGCCCTGAAACCCACCACCGCGCCCGGCGCCGGCCGTCTGCTCGCCGCCGAAGCGGCGCGCCAGGGTTTCGATATCATCGTCGCCGCCGGCGGCGACGGGACCGTGAACGAAGTGCTGAACGGCATCGGCGACGATCCGGCTAATTTCTCCCGCGTTCGCCTGGGCGTGCTGCCGCTGGGCACCATCAACGTCTTCGCGCGCGAATTGGGCATGCCGCTCAATTTGAAGCGGGCCTGGGCCGCCATCCGGCGGGGACACGAACTGGCCATTGATTTGCCGCAGGTCGAATTCAGGGCCAACGGGCATCGGCGCCGGCGCTACTTTGCTCAGTTGGCGGGCGCCGGCCTCGATGCGCGGGCGGTCGAACTGGTGGAATGGAATCACAAGAAGCAGATCGGGTTTCTGGCCTACGTGGTGGCGGCCTTGAAGGCATTGCGCGCCGAGCAATCCAAAATCTCGGCGGACGGCATCCAGCGCCCGCTGATCGGCGAACAGGTGCTCATTGGCAATGGCCGGTTTTATGGCGGTTCCATCTCTGTCTTCCCCGAAGCGAAACTTTCCGACGGCCTGCTCGATGTCTGCGTTTTTCCGCGGATGACCTGGGGCACCGTGGTGGCCTGCGCGTGGGGATTCGTCACCGGCCGTTTGAGCAGCGCCGGCAGGGCGCAGCATTTCCAGGCCGAAACGTTCACGTTGACTTCGCCCGCGCGAACGCCGCTCGAACTCGACGGTGAAATTGTGGGCGAACTGCCGGCGCGGTTTTCCCTTCAACGACAGTTGCTCCGGGTGGTTGTCCCGTGAACAATCTGCCAACCCGATCTTCGGCCGGCAGCTTTTGTTTTGACACTACACCGCCTTGACGGTCCAATTTGCCGATCCCTTAAACCTCAGGAGAAAACTATGACGATGAAATCAATTGTGTCCGCTCTTTGCCTGGCACTGACGGCTATGCTGACCACCGCCTCCATTTCCGCGGACAACATTCCCGACGAATACAAGACCGGCGGCTTCGCCATGGGCTGCCAGGCTTACACCTTCAATCACTTCTCAGTATTCGAGGCGATCGAGAAAACCGCGCAAGCCGGGGGCAAGGTCATCGAGTTTTATCCCGGCCAGAAGCTCAGTCCGGAAGAGCCGAGCGTGAAGTGGGACCACAATGCGTCCGACGACGTCGTTGAAAAGGTGAAAGCCCAACTCGCCAAATATCATCTTAAAGCCGTCAACTATGGGGTGGTCGGCATTCCCAGGGATGAAGCGCAGGCGCGCAAGATTTTTGAGTTCGCCAAAAAGCTCGGCCTCTACGGCGTCACCACAGAATCGGTTGATGCCATCGACACCATCGAAAAGCTGGTCAAAGAATATGATGTCCGCGTCGGGTTCCACGACCACCCGAAGAGGCCGAACGATCCGGGCTATAAAATGTGGGACCCAAACTACGTTCTGTCGGTTGTAAAGAATCGCGATGCCCGCATCGGCTCCTGCGCGGACACCGGGCATTGGGCGCGCTCAGGCCTGAAACCGGTCGAGTGCCTGCGTATTCTCAAAGGCCGGATCATCAGCAGTCACTTGAAAGACTTGAACGAGTTCGGCAAACTCGACGCGCACGACCTGCCCTACGGCACGGGCATTTGCGACGTTCCGGCCATTCTGGACGAGCTGAAACAGCAGGGCTTCCAGGGTAACATTTCCGTCGAGTACGAATATCATTGGGAAACCTCGGTGCCCGAGGTTGCGCAGTGCATCGGTTTCATCCGCGGCTACAGCGCCGCGAAAAAGTAAACCCTGCCGCATAGGGGTCAGTCCTCACTATTGACACTTTCATTTCATTTTGACGGCTCTAAGGCAGTTGGACACGTGCGTCCAGCTTCCCATGCGCAATCGATCCGCAATCCATTTCAACGTCATGATGCTCTCCCGGCGCAGTCGCGCCGCGATCCGCACCTTCTGCGCATCGCCCTTGCGCCGACGCTCCAATTCCGCCTCCGTCCAGTCCCGCCGGCGAAGTTCCTCATCCACAATCCGCTCGGCTTTCTCCTCCCCGCTCTCCCGCCGCTCCCCCCCATAATGACTCTCCCCGACCCGCTCGGCCATCTGCGCCAGCAGCTCCTTGCGAAAAGCTTTGTCCCCAAAACACCAACTCCGCCGGAGGGCCTTGTATTGCCGAGGATCTTCCCGGCGCCGCCGCTCCTCCATCTCCCGTTGGAAATACTTCCGTCCGGCTTTGGAGTCTTTCGGGATTCCCATCTCCCCCAACAGCCGATCTACACGTAGCCATACCGGCCGCTTTCCCGGCCCGGCCACATACCACGGGTAACTGCTCCATCGATAGGAATGCAGCGGTGCCTCGCGGCTGAGTGTCTTCGCCCGCACTGGATTCAGGTGGACATAATCGCAGACCGTCCGCAAGTAGCCATTGCCGCTCCCGTCCACGATCAAGGATTTGTAGCGCCCGCTGAATAAATGTCCAAAGAGCTTGTGTCGGCGATTGAACCGACCGGTGTAGGTACCCAGGAGCCACTTCATCCCGGCGACCAAATTGGCCTTGGGCGTTTCCACCACCAAGTGGAAATGGTTGCGCATGAGGCAGAGCGCATGCACTTGCCAGTCGGTCTTGGCACAGCACTCGGCCAGCGTTTCCAGGAAACGCTCCCGGTCGGCGTCATCTTTGAAGATGGGCTCTTCCCGATCACCCCGATTCATTATATGATAAATGGCTCCCTCATATTCCACTCGCAGCTTGCGCGGCATAGACCCAAAGAGTACCAAATCATTCGCTCTAGTGTCAATAGTGAGGACTGACCCCTTTCCGCTCTAGTGTCAATAGTGAGGACTGACCCCTTTCTGGACTGACCCCTTTCCTTTCTCTTTCCTTTTTACGGCGACGCGGCCCGCACGCGGAAGAACTGGTCCGCCAGGTTCGTGAAAGGCCTGAACCATTCGGTTTCGGGGAAATGTCCGGGCAAATTCGTCACGACAGTCAGCGGCGGACCGAGGTTGGTGCCGGCGAGCACTTCGTAATTTCGATTCGTCACCGCCGGCCAGCTCAAGCGGACCAGTCGCTCGTTCCACGGCGAGAGATCGAGCTTGAACGGCACGTCCGCTGCGTTCGGATCCGTTCCCTTGATTTGTTCGCGCGCATTACAATAGCCGTCGCCGTCGGGATCGTCCTGGGGCCCATAGGCCAGGGAGTTGAAATGCGTCATTTCCCAGGTGTCATCGAGTCCGTCGTGGTCGGTGTCGGTGATGGCCACGCCAGAGAGGGTCAGGGCGACGAGTTGAACCAAGCCGGTATGGGTCAACCCTTGAAAATCCAACAACTGTTCGTCGCTCACGCTGAGCGTCCACGTGCCGGCACTGCACTCGCCAAGGTGGAGTGTTGAATAATAAGTCCAGTCGGTTGGACCGGCCGACTCATCAGAATTGAGATGCTGGAGCACGCTGCGGGTGCCTTGCGGTGAAAGGAGCGTGATGCGCACGTCGCCGCGGCGCGAATGATCGGTCTGCACGCGCACCGCCACATGTTCGCAGATCAGCGTGCCGGTCACGTTGAATGAATAATGGGCGGCGTTGAGTCGTATCTGCGCCAGCGCCGCAGGGTTCGTTTTCACATAATTGCGCAACGCCTCGCCGGAATTCTGATCGATCATCACTGCCGGGATCAGAACAAAATCCGTCCCGCCCATGATAAATCGTTCCGTCCCATTGGTGTTGTTGTAAATGACCGCAAAGGCGGCGCCGGCGTCCGCTGCGCGCTGGATTTTCCGGTCGAAAAAATTCCGATTATCCGCAAAATCGCCGGGCGGGCCCCTTTGAATCAGGGCCGCTTTGCCGGTTAAATCCACGGTGATCTCATTGGTCGCCAGCCCCACATCGACCAGGGGCAACATCGCGGTGGGAGCATCGGCGTGCGGTCCCATGCCCGGCGTCGAGGGAATGGAAGCCAAGTTGGACGGGACGGGTTGTTGTGGATCGCTATTGGTCATCAATAAGTGCAAGCCGTCATCGGGAATCGATTGAACATCGGCATCTGTATCCGTCAAGTTCGTCTCGGGCGGTCGATTCACCCAGGTCCGTGCCAGCGCGACTGCCTGGCCGGCGTCGGGCACGCCGAAACCGACGTTATGACTGACGCGAAACCCCGCGCCGTTCGTTTTCAGGTCCGGATCGGCCAGGTCGAAGTGGCGGGCGGAGAGTATCAAAATCTGCTGCACGTCGCGCCAGGTCAGGTTCGGATTGGCGGAAAGCAGCAGCGCCACCAGTCCGCTGATTTGCGGCGCGGAAAATGAAGTGCCGACGACACTTCTCGAATAGACGTAGTCGGGATCGGCGAAATTATCGCTGAACCCGGGGTTGAACCCGGCGGAGGCGCCCTGGCGGTCGGTGCTGAAGATGGCGGCGTCGGTGTCGCCGCCCGGCGTCGCGACCAACAGACAGGCCCCGGGGTTGCTGTAGCTTGCCGCGCGTCCGCCTTCCCGCACGGAGGCCACACAGATCACGCGCGGATCGTTGGCATAGCCGTCGTCGTTCGCGTTCATGCCGCCGTCCCGGCCGTTGCCCGCCGAACGCACCATGACCACGCCTCGGCCGCCGCGACCGAACGCGATGGCGTTCGAGATGCCGATGCTTTCCATCGCCGTCGGCGCCAACTGCGACAAGTCGGCGTTGCCCCAACTATGATTTTGGACACTCACCACGTTCGAATGGAACTGGAACATGTCCATCGTCTGTTCGTCCGATGCCTTGAAATCATTGCCGAGAAAAATCTTCCAACTTGCCAGTCGGGCCTGAGGCGCGACACCGCTCATCCCGCGAGCATTGTTCCCCTCGGCCAGCGCCAGTCCGGCGACCACCGTGGAGTGGTTATCGTCCGGGTCCACCGGCAGGGCATTGGTGCTCCCCCCACCGCCGTCGAAATAGAAATGCAGGCCGTTGGTGGCGCGATTCGCCAGTTCCGGATGCGTCAACTCGACGCCGTCATCCGCCACGGCGATGATGCTTCCCGCGCCGTGCGTGATCGGCCAGGCTTCGCGCAGGTTGAGGTCAACACCCAACGACGTGCCGTTGGCATCACGGTTTTCCAGGTTCCATTGGTTTGCAAAATAGGTGTCGTTCGGCCGGGCCGCATACGTTGTGTGCTTGCGCAGTTGTTGCCGGCGCTGGACCGGGCAACTGATCAGCACTTCCGGCCGGGCCGCCAACCGTTGCGCCTCCTTCAATGCCGTCGGCGCGTCACCGGCATCAAGAATGTAAAAATTGGCGGCGACGGTCCGCGAGAGTTTCAGCGAAGTGCCCTGCAAGATTTGCTGGATATCGGTTTCCGGTTTCAATTGCAGGGCTATCCGGCTGCTGAATTCGACGGGGTAACGCGAACCATTTTCCCGCCAGGCTTTCACCCAGCCGGCCCGGGCTGGGGCCGAACTGTCCGCGGAGTTCCGCCCTTCGACGTGATAGACCGATGGTTTTGGCTCGCGAAAATTAAATCGCTCGGCGGAAGATGTCCCCTGCGCTTGCGCCAGGAAAGTGAGCGGTGCCAGACATCCGAGGCTGATGAAAACTCGATTCATCCGGCGAGTCACGCCAGCCGGCCGTGCGCGAGAGGCGGGTGTGATCAATCGATCCGTGAGACAGGCTACACTTTGTTCCCCCTCACCCCATCCCTCTCCCCCTCGGAGGGGGAGAGGGTGCCCGAAGTGCGGGAGAGGGGGAGGTTGATGGGCAGAGTCAGGGTGAGGGGGAAGGATTGGTCTGACCGCCAGGCGGTGGAGCACTTCCAAGAGATTGCTTAGGATCATTTTTAGCGTTCCCAAAAATGGTTCAGTACCGCGTGACCGCCGGCGGTGAGGTGGCCGGCGATTGCCCCGGTGACGTATTGCTTGGCCAGTTCCACGGCGCGGGGCAGCCCGCGTCCGAGCGCCAGATAACCGGCAATCGCGGCGGCCAACGTGCAGCCGGTGCCCTGCGCGCGGATACCGCCGACCCGGGGCGCGCCGAGCAACAATTCCGTCTTGCCGTCAAAAAAAATGTCAACGGCCTCTTTGCCGCCACGCAGATGACCTCCTTTGATCAGCGCGGCGCAACCGAACCGCGAATTGATCTCGCGCGCAGCGGAGCGCATCTCTTCGACCGACTCGATTCTCCGGCCGACGAGAACCGCGGCCTCGTCCAGGTTCGGCGTCGCCAGCGTGGCGAGCGGGAGCAGTTGTGATTTGACGATCTTCACCGCCGAAACCGCGAGCAGCCGCGCTCCGCTCGTGGCCACCATCACCGGGTCCACAACCAAGGGCGGAGGTTTGCTTCCCGCGAAACAACGCGCGATCACGCGGACGATTTCGCCGGAAAACAACATCCCCGTTTTGACGGCCGCGGGAGGCAATCCCTCCAGCACGGCTTCGATTTGTTGTCGCACGATTTTCGGGCTGCACGGTACAATGCGGCGAACGTGGTCCGGCGTTTGCGCCGTGACGCAGGTAATGACGCTCGTGCCGTGCACGCCAAGCGCGGCGAACGTTTTCAGGTCCGCCTGAATTCCCGCGCCGCCGCCGCTGTCGGAGCCGGCAATACTGAGG
>DASPXS010000183.1:0-3465 GCA_035637175.1 Haliangiales bacterium
GCCTCCGCCCGGGCCTTGCTGCACGCTTCCTCGATGTCGCTGACGGCCTGGCGCAGGGAATCCTTTCGCATCATCCGGATGAACGGCGGCACACCCATCGCCAGCACGATGGCCAAAACTCCGACGACCACCATGATTTCAATCAGGGTAAAAGCCCGGCGCGAGTGCGCTTTTTTTCCGAAGCCTGCCAAGTTCATCGCCTGGTGTTGATGTTGGAAATCAGTTTGAACATCGGCAGGAGGAGGCTCAATAAAAGGAAGCCGACCATCACCGCCATCAAGACAATCAACACCGGCTCGATGAGGTTTGTCATGATCCGCAACGCGATGCTCAGTTCGTTTTCGTACGTGTTGGCCAGGTTTTGCAGCGCGCCAGGCACGTCGCCGGTCTCTTCGCCGATCTTCACCAGGTCGATCATCAGTTGTGGAAAAACTTTGCTGTGTGCCAGCGGCTGGGCCAGCGTCTTGCCGTCCGTCACGTCTTCGCGGGTCCGGGCGATCGCGTCTTTCATGATGCGGTTCGGGACGACCTGCTCGGTGATTTTCAGCGCCGTCAGCACGGGCACTCCATTGCGCAGCAGGGTTGACAGTGTTCGGGCAAACTGCGCAAAGAGATTCAATTTAACGACCTTGCCGATCACCGGCGCTCTCATCTTCCAGCCGTCGAGTTTGCGCCGGCCGGTTTGAGTCGATTTGAAACGCAGGAACACGATCACCAGCACGAAAGCAGAAAGACCGATAAACAACCACGTCGCCCCTTTGCTGAAGGAATCACCAATATTCATGAGCACGCGCGTCGGCCAGGGCAATGAGATGTCAAACCCTTTGAACATCTCGGTGAACCGCGGCAGCATGAAGGTCATGAAAAAAATGACGATCGCTACGCCGACACAGGCCACAATGCACGGATAGATGAGTGCCGCGACGAATTTCGCCTGCACTTCGGCAAACCGCTCGTAATGCTCGGCCACGCGCCGCAACACCTCGACCAGCGCGCCGCTCTGTTCACCCGCTCGCACCATGTTGACGTACATGTCGGAAAAAATCACCGGGTGTCGCCCCATCGCGTCGGAAAGGCTTCTCCCTTCCATCACGTCCTGTTTGAGTTGTTTGCTCACTTCGGCAGATATGCCCCTGGATTCCAGGTGGGACATGCTGGTCAAAGCCACCGTCAGCGGCATGCCCGACTGCAGCAGGTTGGCCATCTGTTGCGTGTAGGTGGCCAGTTCCTGGAGCTTCGGCTTGCGCTGACGGTGCAGGAGCGCGCGCAAAGCCGGCGGCAGGATGCCCGCTGACGACGCCGCGGTTCGGCGCTCGGCCCGTTCTGCTTTGGCTGCGGGCGCTCCCTTGGCCGTTTCGACAGCCACGGGAAACAGGCCGAGCCGCTCGATCTGCGTCAATGCCGCGGTGCGATCGGCCACCTCCAGGACTCCCTGCACGACTTCGCCGGACCGGCGCCGGGCCTTATACGAGAATTGCGCCATAAAATTGATTATTCATAACCGCCGATTGAGAAAAGTTGCCGGCGCGAACGCCGTCCGCGTGTCTGTCACCCGGCGTTCGCAACGGTATTCGGGCCGAAATCGAGTCAGACCGGCGTTTGTTTGACCAGCGAAATCGGCTCATTCAAGCTCCCCCGTCGATACCCTCGCAGGTCGAGCGTCACGTGCGCGTAACCGATCTTTTTCAGCTCGCCAGCCACGCAGGTCGCAAGCCCCTCTTCCAAAAACCGCCGCAGTTCTGATGGTCCAACTTCGATTCGCGCCAGCGGCCGAACGATTTCGGATTTCGGATTTCGGATTTCGGATTTCAACTCATGGTGTCGCACGCGGACGTCGTGAAACCCCAGGTCGCGCAGGAAATTCTCCGCCTGCTCGATCATCTTCAGTTTCTCTTCAGTGACCGCTTCGCCATGGGGAATGCGCGAACTCAGACAGGCCATCTGTGGTTTGTCGGCGGTTGGCAGGCCGAATTGCGCGGACAACGCCCGGATCTCCGGCTTGGTCAGGCCGATCTCCTTCAAGGGCGCCCGCACGTTGAATTCCGTCGCCGCCCGGGCGCCCGGACGAAAATCCCCGACGTCACTCGCGTTCTCGCCGTAGGCAATCACGGCGAAACCGCCCTCCAGGGCGATGGGCGCCAGCACCTCGAACAGCGCGTGTTTGCAGAAATAGCAGCGGTTATCCGGGTTCGCGACATAATCGGGATTGTCAAACTCCGCCGTCTTCACGATGCGCGCGGCGATTTCAAAGCGTTCGGCAATTTCCAAAGCGTCGGCCAATTCACGTCGCGGCAGACTGGGTGAGTCCGCAATGACCGCCAGGGATTTCTCTCCCAGAACCTCCCGCGCCACGCGCGCCAGCAGGACAGAATCCACTCCGCCGGAATACGCCACCAGGCAGGAGCCATACGAGCGGATCAGCCCGCGCAGTCGTTCAAGTTTGCTCGCCAACACAATCACAACGTGGCATCAGCGGGAAAAATTGTCGAGAGGACAAACCGCAAGCCAGGCTCGCGGAAACTTATGTGTTTAGCTCGTGGCTTGCGTTGTAGCGGCAGCCATCGTGGCTGCCGTAGAGGGCGGCGGCATCCTGCCGCCCGGTCCTGCGCACGAAATTGGCGATTCATTAAAATCCACGCGCTGGTTTCGCCGGGCAGGATGCCCGGCTCTACGGCGGGCGGGACGCCCGCCGCTACGCTAAACAGATATGCGAAAACGGGCCGCCGCCTATTTCTGCGCGTTCGACCCGGCCGCCGGCTTGCTTTGAGGGACATCCTCGATGAAATAATTCGGCGCGCCGTGTTTTGGGGGCCATTGCGGTCTGGCAACCTTCGGCCACGTGAATTCGCATTCCTGGCAGAAAAACTCCTTGTCAATGATGCCCATGAGACTGGCGAGGCCGACGAGGTTCGGCAAAAAAAATTTCCGCGTGAACTGCGGGTATTCTATGCGCGAGGAGCCGCATTGTGGACAGCGCACCGCGTCGCGCAAAACGCCTTCCGCGGCGTCCCATTCCCGCACCAGTCTCCGCGCGTTCTCAAAGTCCTTTTTGTGAATCTTGAGGCGAATGCCGGCAACCGGCCGGGTGACAAACCAAAACCATTCGTATTTGGATTCATCATGGATTTCGGCGTGAATGCCCGCTTTCTCGAATCGTTGTCTGAGGGGTTCCGCCTTGTCCCGTTCGTTGAAAGTGGCAACGGTAACCATGTTCATGGATTCACCTTACATGTTTGCCGCGGAAAATCAATCATTCTTATGACAAGCACGGAGGACGGCACACCGCGCGGCTTTCCCGATTTTCCATCGTCCCGCGGCTGCTGTCCACGACCATGATGGAATCCGCCGGTCACTAAGAAAACTGTAGGATGCATTACAATTCGAGGAGACGAAGATGGCCACGAAAAGGCACAAGAGGCGCATAAAAAACACCCCTACCCTTTTGTGCTTTTTGTGCCTCTTTGT
>DASPXS010000184.1:0-10213 GCA_035637175.1 Haliangiales bacterium
CAAATGCAATTGAAACGCTGGAGCAACCGTCACGCAAGACTGCCGGCGTATCTCGATGCGAAGGCGGTCGCTCGAATCATGCCCAGGACAAAGACAGGTTTGTCCTCCCCCTCAAATTTGCGAACGCTTGGACGGCCCCGAGGCGCGGCTCTTAATATCTTGAATGAAAGTATATTGCGTGACCGTCGTTTCCTCTCAATCCGGCACAGGACACTTCCCAATAATTAGGCACGACAGTTGCAACACTCTCGGAATTGCGGCTGCGCTTCTAATCACTGAATCAGCCGCGGTGCAAAATGCGAATTGAATACAACGCGGTCAGCAGGGGACGCAGCCAACGGGCTTCGGAACTGCTCCTCGCGCGACAAAGACGGAGGCAGGGCTTCACATTGATGGAGATCATGATCACCATGGGGCTTTTCCTGATCCTGATTGTCGGCTCTTTCTCCGCCATCTTGTTTTTCCGCGGGTCCGCCGCGCGCCTGGCGACTTATACGGCGGCGGCGGCGGCGGTCGAAGGCAGAATCGAGGCGATCCGCAACGCCACCTACAATCCGCCGAACACACCCTTCAAGTCGTCAACGGTCAACACCAATTACAACGAGGCGATCTGGCTCGCCAAGGGAGGGACAAACTTCCTGGTGCCGGGAACCGTGGCCTGTCAAATCAGACCGGTAACGGGCGGCCACCTGGTTACGGCGACGGGAACTTTTGCAACTCCCGGCCGGCCGACCGTGATTACTCTGCAAACGATTGTAAACAAATTCGCCGGAGGACAACAATGATACGATTTCCCACCCATGAACCTCCCCCTCACTTGGAACCTCCCCCTCACTTGCCCTTCGGGCGCCCTCTCCCCCTCGGAGGGGGAGAGGGAGAGGGATGGGGAGAGGGCGCCGCACCGGTCCGCCGCAGGCTTGGCGAAGGCGGAAGGGCGGCAGAGGGAACGGCAGGATCCGGGTTGAGGGTCCCGGTTCGCGGTCACGACCAGCGGAGCGCGTTTACGCTGATGGAGGTCATGGTGGCGCTGGCTGTCTCGAGCCTGATCCTGGGCGGTGTGATGACTTTCCTGGATATGGCCAGCAAATCCCTTTCGGGCACGGCCAGCCAAACCGTCGTTAATCAGCGCGCCGGCAACTCCAGCGAGTCCATTTTCCGTCGGGTTCGATTCGCCACCTCGGTCAGCAACAGCAATGACGCCTCGGGAAACACCTTGCGCCTGGGGTTCGACGACGACTCCTCGATCGACAGGAACAACGACGGCAAATCGTACAATGATCAGGATCATTACGAAGTGTTCCAGTTTCAAAATGGGGATGGATCTGACGATACGATCGCGGACAACAGCCTCATTTACCGACCCAGGGAGGACCAGACCAATTTCATCGTCCTGATCCCCTCGGGCGTCCAAAAACTGCCCGGCCGGAAAATCTTCACCGTGACCAACAATTGCGCGGTGTACGTCAATTTCGCGGTCGCGGACGCGTTCGCGCGCGACGGATATCAGACGTGCGACATCCAATCGGCATTTGTTTCACGGAACAGACCGCTTACAACGAACACGTTCACCATACTCCCCTGAACCGACACACCTATGCGAATTGAAATCATTCAACGCCGACGATCCGAAGAAGGCTCGATCATCGTGTATTTTATCATCCTGCTGGTCCTCATTACGGCCATCGCAGGTCTTTCCGATTTTGTCTGGCAGACCCTGAATGTTTCCCACCGGCGAAACGACATGGTCTATGCGACGGAACTGGCCGAAGGAGGCGCCGCGCTGGCGGGCGCGGAGTTTGAGACGGCGTTCACCAACCTGACCTCGTCGCTCGTCAACAATCTGCTCCAAAACCCGTCGGGTCACTACTCCCTGAACTCCCAATTGAGCACGTCGCAATCAAACGTTCTCGAACGGGTCATCACGACGCCGTTCAATTCAGGACAATCCGTGACCGCGCAGATCTGGCTGACGAATGCTCTCTTTCCTTCTGCGGCCACGATCGTGGGTGTCGCCACGGTCGGGAACGTCACCCAAAGCGCGAGTGTTCAGGTGCAAATGAAGTTCGGATACGGCGCGGCGATTATCAGCGACGATCCGGGCAATACCTCGACCAGCTCCTCCAAGAACATGACCTCCGGCAATGTCGCCCTCAACGGCGACAAGTCCGGGCCGCTGGTCGTGGACGGCGGCGCCGACGGCAAAGCCGTCCTGGCCAACGGCAGGTGCAACTATGACACCTACGCCGACGTGACGCCCAGCGCAATCTCGATGAACAATTACAACACCGGCAACCAGATTCCTGATTACACCGCCGAGGGTTCGCCGGATCAGTTGTTTCTCTTCCCTCGGTTCATCGCGGTGGCGGATGTGTCGGGCACCCATTACACAAACCTGACCAGCTTTATCGCCGCGGCGAACGCGGCGGCGCGGAGCGAAGCGGGCGCCCTGGAAGGCGTCATCGTGGTGGATCTCAAAAAGTCGGACTCGAGTATCGGGCCGACCCAGTTCCCTAACGGGATCAACGTCCGCGGGACACTGATCTTCAACTTCGGTTCCGACTTCGGTCCGACGGACAAAATCATCAACACGGCCACGGTGAACATCAATAAGGCAGACTTGAGCGGTCTCAATCCGACCGATCCCTCCACCTACACGACCGGATATCCGCCGACCTACTCCGACCAGGACAAGAACCCGGTGAATGTCGATATCCATACCCGATACCCCCAATTCGACAATTTCAAGGCTGGCGACGATCTTCCCGCGATGATGTATAATGTGGGAGTTTTCGACCTGCACGGTAACGTCAACATCTGCGGCGCGGTGTACTCGCCCAGTTTCATGGAGATCGAGAACAAAGCGGACAATC
This sequence comes from Haliangiales bacterium, assembly GCA_035637175.1. Taxonomy (GTDB): domain Bacteria; phylum Verrucomicrobiota; class Verrucomicrobiia; order Limisphaerales; family AV2; genus AV2. The sequence goes on from DASPXS010000184.1 coordinate 2,871, forward strand.
AAACCCAGTACTTCAAGGGGTGCCTGATTGGCGGAGGCGGCATTTACGTTGAAAACACGCACGACTCCTCAACCGTGATCAGTTACGACCCGAAAACGGTCGATGTGCTGGCCACCTCCGGCACCAAAGGACAGCGGGTCTTTCCGCTTTTCTGGCAGTAACATGAACAACAAGCTTTTCCACCTCATCGGCGTCGGCAGCTTCTGCGTGCTGCTGCTGGCCGCCTTCGCGTACAAAAATTCGCATTCACCGGCGCCGGGGCCGGCCTCTGCCCCCGCCGAAGCCGACTCCGGGCATCAACACGCGCGGGAGTCCGCCTACGACAAAGCGGAGCAGGCCCGCCTGCAGGAACTGTCGCACCTTGAGGCGGAACAGCAGCGGCGCAGTCGGGCGGCGGAACAAATGAGTTCCTACCGGCGAGACCTGCAACTCAGCAGCCGGGAGCGCTGGTCGAGCATGCTCTCCACGAATTGGCAGACCTTCAGGATACTTCGTGGCAGGGCCGCTGATTCGCCCACCGGGGAAACTTCCTGCACGTTGTGCGATGGCCGGGGAACCTTGGGCTTCTGCGTGCTCTGTTCGGACCACAATGGCAAGTGCGTCACCTGCAATGGATCCGGGAAATTGTCTGCCGACGAGCTTTGCCCGGCCTGCCTCGGCAGCGGCAAGTGTTACCTGTGTCTGGGCACGGGGCGAATGACTTGTGCATTCTGCGACGACGGCACGATCTCGATCAAGGGGCCAATGCCTCCTGCGATGATGCCGGTCGATTGAACTGACCCTCTCCCTCGGAAAACTCCCCAGCGGTCATCGCCACCGCCGATGGTGTACGGGCGGACCAAAATAAAATTGAAACCGAGGGCCGTAATACGGCGGCCCATAATAATAATAGTAGTACGGCGGAGGCCCGTAGGGATACCCATACACCGGAGGCCCGGCGGGGGCGTACACCTGAGTATTCTGATTCATGTCGAAGTAGATGCGCTGCGGAATATGGTCCTCCGGCCCAAACCATCGGCCGGTGCCAAACCAGCGGGTTTGGACAAACTGGTTGGTGGTGAGCGGCAAAGCCCGGATCACGTAGTACTCGGAGCCAAAGTCGTGGAACGTCCCGTCCGGGTCGCCGAAAATCTTCAAATGAAGCGGTGTGTTGCCCAGCGGCTGGCCGTTGGCTTCGACCCGGGCCCCCGGCTCGGAAGCCTCGACGAGTACGTCGTAGGCCATCGTGCCATGGGGTCCGCGCTCCGCACCCGGCGGCACGCTTTCACACCCGGCAAGGAAACCTGCCGCCACCAGGCTCGCGGCCAAAATCAATCCTCTGCTCATCGGGAAATACCTTCGCTCAGCCGCGGACAATTCACAACCCGAAGTCTTGAATCCGCACTGGAATACGGCACGAGTGGCTTCGGAAAAAAGCTTGAATGCGGCGCGCTCGCTCCCAATCTTCGGCCAACTCATGAACAACCATCCATTTTCCGTGGCCAAGGCACTCGCGGGATTCGATGTGGCGCCACCCGCGGCCCCCAGCCAACCCCACGATCTCATCGTCCGCGTCACCAAAGGAGATGGGATCGTCGATTGGAACGTCACCTTGGAAGGAACGACGTTCCACCAGGACCGGTTCAACGCTAAAACCGACGCGGACGGCGACCTTTACTGGGAATTGACGCTCAATCAATTTCCGGTGACGGGAACGCTCAACGCCATCCTCTACGGCCGGGGAGCCAACAGTTATCATCTCTCGGCGCATATTGTCTGCGACGGCAAGGAACTCGAACCTTTGTTTGCCAAGACGGTCGAAGGCGTCGCTCTCGACCGAAAGGATTATCATGTCTAGGCGAACGGCCGCCTTCCTCCTTCTCCTGGTCGTCGCCCCGGTCAACGCTCTGCAAGCGCAACTCATCGTGGACCGCGCCGGCGCCCGGGACGTCCTTTTCGGCGCGGACAACGGGTTCCGCTCCAGCGAAAACAAAGTGCGAGTGAACATCGACAGCAAGGAGGAAAGCCTGGCCCTGGCCTGCTTTGGCGGGCAATGGTCGATTGCCGGCGGCAATCTGCTCCCGGGCATTCGCCTCAAGGCAAAGGCCACTGACGGGCTTAAAGAACTCATCCGATTCAACCACGCGCCCGGGATCGAAGTTTCCGCCATCCTGAATTGGACCGGTTCCGCCGATCCGGAACACAGGAAATGGGAGCACGTCATTCCGTTTATCAACCTGCGGGGCGCATACAAACACGACGATTTCGTCCTGTTCGACGCCAGCCAGCTCCCCGACCAGCAGTTCGACAAGCGTTCCTTCGACGGCGCATCGGCTTATCTGTCCGGAGGCGCGTTGCTCTACGGAGATTGGGGCGTCGTGCTCTCCGCAGGTTACGACCGGATTTCCAATTACGAAGATCTCCCCCAGGTCGAGGTCACCGATCAGACGGTTGTCGTCGATCCCCTGCCCGGTGGCGGGCAACGGGTTGTTTCCCGGGGCGCCCGAACCGCGCGCGTGGGAGCCCTCGAGGTCCGCAATTCGTTTCCGGCCGAATTGTCCCTCAGCTATCAGCGGTTTCTCCCGCAAACCTGGACCGAACACGTCCCTCTTCCCAAACATCGTCTGTATGGTTTCGTGATCTCCCCTTACGGACGCCTGGTCCCGGCCGAACACGGCAAACCCGAGAATTTCTTCGGAATCGCCCTGACGGTGAAATCAAAGTACGAACCGACCGGACCTGGGGACGTGAAGAAGGAAAAAACCTCCTTTCCCGTTTCGGCGTTCGTGGAAGCGAGGAATTCCCTCTCCAGCGGCCTTCACGAGACGTCCGTCGGTGTCGCCGCCGTTTTCGTGTTTTAAGAACTTCACCGTACGGGGCAGATACTCATGCAGTTCCCGAACTGATGTGCAACCTTTTGTTGCATATGCGACAAAAGGTTGTCTTGCTCACCGGTCCGTCGGACACCCTCTCCCCCAGTGCGGGAGAGGGACGGGGTGAGGGGGTTGCGCTGGTTCGTGGAAAGCCTCCTTTCGCTTTTGCGCATACATTGGGACCATGAACCAGTTCGTCCTCGTGCTCGTCCTCGAAGCCAAGCCATCCGATCGAGGACGAGGACGAGGACGAAAGGACGGTTCCTGGGTAGAGTCAAACGCGCCCGGGCTAAACTCGATAAGTTATAGACTGTTTGACGCAGACCACCAGGGTGCTGCAAAATGTTTGCCGGCGACGAAAGAGTCCTTGCCGACGCGCCCGGGAACTCAGCGCACATTTGTAATCCACGGTATCGTTGGCCCGCAGTCGGCAAAGGGTCCTCATCCGGAGCGCGCAGCGGATTACGAATCCGCGAGACGGCCAACCGTAAGCCTGCGCAATTTCCGCCGGGCTGCTGCCCGCTTGTTTGTGGCTGGAAATGAAACGACTGACGCACATTGACGCCAATGGCGAAGCCCGGATGGTGGACATCTCGGCGAAACCGGTGCAATTACGCGCGGCGGTGGCGCGCGGCGAAATCCGTTTGCAAAAGGAAACGGTCAGGCTCATCGAGTCTCAGTCCATCGCCAAGGGCAACGTGCTGGCCACGGCGCGCGTGGCGGGGATTCAGGCGGCGAAGAAATGCGGCGAGTTGATCCCGCTCTGCCATCCGTTGCCCATTTCGCATTGCGAAGTGAATTTTGAAATTCCCAAACGCCGCGATCGGATTGTCATTACCGCGTCGGCCAGAATCGCGGCGCAAACCGGCGTGGAGATGGAAGCGCTGACCGCCGTGAGCATCGCCGCGATGACTATTTACGATATGTGCAAGGCAGTGGACAAAAAGATGACCATTACAGACATCAAACTGGTATCGAAAACGAAAACGGATGCGCAACGTCGTCAAAAGCGTTAAACCCTTATGCAAATTCACGTGGGCATCATCAGCATATCCGATCGTGCGTCGAAAGGTCTCTACGACGATCTGGGCGGTCCGGCTTTAAAGAAGTCGGCGGACGGTTACGGCTGGAAAGTCCTGGGCGAAGCGCTCGTGCCGGATGAAAAGCGCGACATCCAGCGCGCCGTCCGCGAGCAGATCAATAAAGGCTGTCATCTCATCCTGACTACCGGCGGCACCGGCGTAGCGTTGAGGGACGTGACGCCGGAAGCCGTGCGCGAGATCGCCGTGCGCGAGTTGCCCGGCTTCGGCGAGGCGATGCGGATGGAATCGATGAAGATCACCAGGAACGCGATTCTGTCGCGCAACCTTGGGGCCGTGGTGGACAAGACGTTGGTGATTTGTCTGCCGGGCAAGCCCAGCGGCGCGGTGGAATGCCTTGGTTTCGTTGTGGACGCGATTCCCCACTGTGTCGAGGTGCTTCAGGAGGTGCCGACGAGTTGTTGAGCGGCGGACGGGCAGATTGCCTCAGGCTTTGAGGAATTCGCGAGGCAATCCTCCGCTTCAGGAAGTTCGTTGGATCAACGTATCGAATGCGCCGGTGAGCGGGCCGCCCCTTCCGTTCCGGCGGGAACCGATTTGCCAGAGCGAGTATTGGAAAGCCAGCAGATGTTGGGGGACCGGGCCGATCCGGTCAACCCTCCTTCGGCTCCGTTTTCTTCCTTTTCGGTTTCGGCGGGCCGGGTTCAGCGGAAGGCTCGCCGCCGGACTGCGAGCCCGGCGCCGGGGCGCCAAATTTTACAAAGCCTTTGGTCACATTTTCGGCGATGAACTTTTCCGCCAGCGCAATGGCGCGGGTTTCGGTGAAGGCAAAGGCGGCATCCACCTTGAGCGGGTCCTTTCGTTTGGCGGAAAAATCGGACCAGTAAACGACATACGGCACCCTATTCTCGCCGCCTTTCCGGACGAGCACCAGTTTGCGCACCGCCTCCGCCTTGGTGAACACCTCGCGGCGAACGATGGTCGGCGCCTCCGTGGCCGCCGGTTTGAACTGAGGCAACTGCGGGCTTGCGAGGATTTGCTCCAGGCGCGCGCCGCCGGAGGCGATGTCTTTGTCGGACCGCAGTTTGCTGAAGATGGGAAAGGTCAAACGCGGACACGGCGTCAACCCGAGGAAATTGAACCGGTCGCTTTGCCAGCCAAAAAGCTGCGTCCGATTCTCGCGTTCCTGGCCCGCCGCGGAGAGAAGGTCGTCGCCCTCGAGTTCCACAATGTATTGGGGCCTCACGAAGCTCACGGTGCGTCCGTCCGAATCGGTCATGGCGATCGGCGGATCAATGCGGATGGACGAGAAGGTGTTCAGAAACTCCACGCGCTGCGGGTCAGTCAGGCCGGAACCGACCCGCGCGAAGGTTTGGAAGAATTGCGTGTCATTGCGTTTCTCCCGGTACAACAGCGCCGTGAGGATTGAGGTCACACCGATCTGCCCTTCGAACTCGCCCTCGACGTAGCCGACCACCGCCGCATCCACGGTCCGATGCGGTTTCACCTTGAAGAGATCGAGCCGGTTCAGCCGCCGGATCACCAGTCCTTCCCGGCCGGCGCCGGTCTTCCGGTCGAATACCGCTTTCACCTGGTGCTCGGGAACAATGCTCCCTTCGGCGCGGTGGAAGGGGTGGTCCGGGTCCGCGCCGAAGTACTTTTCGAGCAGCGCCCAGTTTTCTTTGAAGTTTTCCAGGTTGGGTCGAAGGTCCTTGCCGTCGAGCATAATCACGTCGAGCAGGGCGAGCCGAAGCGACGCGATCTCCGCTTCCGTTCCGTTGAACGAGACGCGGATGACATCGGCGATGCCGCGGCGTTTGTCCCCTTTGGCGCCGGGGAGGTAGAGTTCGGCGCGGAAAAGTCCTTTACGGACGCCTTGCTTCTGCAATACGGCCTCCAGGGCCTGCAAGGCGGGGAACCCAATGCGCACGCGGCCCGAAGGCGCGTTGAACGCGAAGGCTTCCTTGTTCTGCTCGTAATAGATCAACACACCCTCGCCGTCGTACTTGGTTGTCTCGAGGACCGGTTCGTCGCCGATAAAGCGCTTCGGCAGATCGTCGGGTTTGAGCGCCGTCATTTTGCGGCTGACGCTGGTCTCGTATTGCGAGGCGATTTCGAGGAGAATTTTGTCGGTGACGGCGCCGCTGGTGGCGAAGCGGTAGGCGCCGCATTTATTGGTCAGTTTGGAGGTGTCAAGCATACGACTCAGGCAGGCGTGGGCGATGCCATGGCGGGTCGTTTGAGTTCCTGATCGGAGAGCAGGACGAGGAGCTTGTATTTGTCCTTGTCGGCGCCCGCGCCGATCTCGCCGTAAAGGAAGCCGCGATAGGGACTGCCTTTGTCGCGCACGACCAGCGGCAGGTTGCCTTTCGGCCCGGCGCCCAGCACCGCCATCTCCTGCTTTTCGTGCAGCTCGCTGGCGATGGCGAACAGGAAATCCCTGGTCACGCCGTCTTCGTGGACGATCTGGCAGGATTGCCGGAAGACAAACTGTGTGAGGGCCTGGCTGATCGGAATGCGCTTGCCGATTTTGACCGGGTAGATGTCGCAGATATTGGCTTTGCGCGTGAGGTGCTGCCGGCGTTCCTTTTCCTGGCCCTGCGCGTCAAATACCAGATCCAACTGCCGGAAGTTCGACACCGGCGTTCGTGAGGAATCACCCGGATCGTAATACGCCGTTGAAAGCGATTCCGGTTCGAGAATCTGACCGGCCGCCGCGAAGTCCAACTCGGGATCGCTTCCGATCAGCGTATCCGGCTTGAGCGACGCCGGGTCGAGCGCCGCGTTCACGCCGGTGGTCACCTTCAACGCGGTGACCTGGCCGACTGAGGTTTTCTCGGTCACGTTCAATTCTTCCTCTTCCGCCGGGAGCGACCTCAGCGAGACCTTTGCGCTTTTGCCCTGGTGTTCAATGTGGAAAGCGTCCATGCCGCCTCCTCAGACCATCGAGAAATCCAGGTCCTCCGGTTCCTCGGCCTCCTGCGCTTCCGCGTCGAAAAACTCGTAGGCGACATTCAAGCCGACGAACGCCGTCTTTTTCATGCGGCCCGCCAGCAGATAAGCCTCGCCTTCCTTCACCAGCACGAAAGCGGCCCTGGGCTGCAGCGCCTTGCGGTAGGTGAACGTGGTGCGATAGAGACCGGGGGACAGGGACACGTTTGCGAGGGGATAAACATCCGACACGTTGAAACCGACGAGCGCCTTCAGCGGCACTTCGGCGAGAGAATTCTCCCGGTCGAACGAACTGGGCTGGACCTGGACCGGTTTTCCGTCGATCTCCAAAACGATCTCTTCGACCGGCGTGCCTTCCGGATCGACGCAGGCGGTCGAAATCTCGTCGCGTCGCAACAGTTTGCCGTCCGGACAAAGAAGGCCGCGAGCGAGTTGTTTCCCGTCCTTTTCCACGATCTTCTTCGCGTAACCGTAAAGGGCCTTCTTATCCACCTTGGCG
>DASPXS010000185.1:0-45467 GCA_035637175.1 Haliangiales bacterium
AGGTGAAAGCGGCAGGGGTCTGCCGCACTCCAAGACGCCGTTGCGCCTGCGGAACCGGCTGTTCCGCGCCTGGACCAGGTATGAGCGACGCGCTAAACAGGTGCTTTGGGCGTCGCAATCCTTGATGCTTCTTCGCTGTCGCCGTGGAGCGCGGGCGCGGAGTTGCACGGACCCCGGTTGTTCGCCATGAAGTAAAGCACCGGCACGGCCATGCGGCTGATGAACAAGGAAGCGACTTCGCCGGCCATGAGCGAAATGGCAAGACCCTGGAAAATCGGGTCGAACAAGATCACGGCGGCGCCCACCACCACCGCCATCGCGGTAAGCAGCATTGGACGGAACCGCACGGCCCCTGCGTCCACGACGGCCTGGGCCAATGGCAGCCCGTCAGCCAGACGTTGCTCGATGAAGTCCACGAGGATAATAGAATTGCGAACGACGATGCCGGCGCCCGCCATGAAGCCGATCATCGAGGTGGCGGTGAAGAAGGCGTGCAGTGCGCCGTGTGCGGGCAGAATGCCGACGAGCGAGAACGGAATTGCTGCCATCACCACCAGCGGCGTGATGAACGAACGGAACCAGCCGACCATCAGAATGTAAATCAGCACCAGCACGGCGGCGAAAGCCAGACCGAGATCGCGGAAGACCTCGAGGGTAATGTGCCATTCACCGTCCCATTTCATCGCGGGTTGATCGTCGGTAAACGGCAATTTGGCGTTGTAGATTCTCAGCGCGGCGCCGCTGCCGGCAAACTCACGCGTATCAAGCTGCCTCAAGGCCTTGTTCATTTTGAGGATGGCGTACACCGGGCTTTCGATCACGCCCGCCACGTCGCCGATGACATACGTCACTGGCATCAGGTTCTTGTGGTAAATGGCCTTGTCGGTGAGGGTGCGCTGAACGGTCACCAGTTCGCGCAGCGGAACCAGCGGCGCAGTGCCTGCCGCGCCCGGCTCCGGCAGCGCGTTGGCATCGCCGGAGCGCACGCGCAAGGCAAGCAGGTCTTCCGGTGATGAGCGGCTCGCCAGGGGCAGGCGCAGCACGATGTTCACGTCTTCCTTCTCACGAGGGTCATGCAGCAGCGCGATGTTTTCGCCGCCCACGGCGATCCGCAGCGTCTGCGAAATCGTCTCGGCGCTGATGCCGTGGAGCGCGGCCTTTTCCTTGTCGATCACGAACTCTGCCTTCGGCTGGTCGGCTTCGACATACCAGTCCACGTCCACCACACCGGGAGTTTGCCTGAAGATGTCCCGGACTTTCTGCGCGAGAGCGAGTCGCGATTCCTCAGTCGGCCCGTAAATCTCCGCCACGAGCGTTTGCAATACGGGCGGGCCGGGCGGCACTTCGGCCACGGCGACGCGCGCGCCATACTTCGCCGATATCTCAGCGACACGCGGGCGGACGCGTCTGGCGATATCGTGACTCTGCGCTTTCCGATTGCGCTTGCCGACGAGGTTGATTTGCAGGTCGGCCACGTTTGCGCCGCGCCGCATGAAGTAATGGCGCACGAGCCCGTTGAAGTTGAACGGCGCCGCGGTGCCGACGTATATCTGATAGTCGGTCACTTCAGGTTCGCTGCGCACGGCCGCGGCGATTTCACGCGCGGCCTGGGCCGTGCGTTCCAGCGAACTTCCTTCCGGCATGTTGAGAATGATTTGGAATTCACTCTTGTTATCGAACGGCAACATCTTGACCTGCACCCAGCCGACTCCCGCCAATGCCATCGCCAGGAGCAGCATTCCCGTGATGACCCCGAGGAAAACAAAGCGCCAGCGAGCGCGGGTAATGAGCGGCCCCATAATGCGGCGGTAGAGGCGCGTAAAGAAGTCTTCGCTCCGAGGCTCTGGAGTGTTGCAGTGTTGGGGTGTTGAAGCGCTGTTTCCGTCCGATCCATCGCTCCGATACTCCATCGCTCCATCACCGCGTTTGAGCAGGCGCACCGCCGCCCACGGCGTCACAATGAACGCGATGGCGAGCGAGAATAACATCGCCGCGCCGGAACCAATCGGAATCGGACGCATGTACGGCCCCATCAATCCCCCAACGAACGCCATGGGCAATACCGCTGCGATGACCGCGAACGTGGCGAGGATAGTCGGGTTGCCGACTTCGCCAACGGCTTCGACGGCGATGGCCGACCCACTCCGGCCTTTGTTGTGTGCCAGGCGGAAATGCCGAACGATGTTTTCGACAACCACGATGGCGTCGTCCACGAGGATGCCGATACTGAAGATGAGCGCGAAGAGGGTGATGCGATTCAATGTGAAGCCGTAAAGGAAGAACACCAGCAACGTGAGCGCAAGCGTGGACGGAATGGCCACGGCCACAATCCCGGATTCGCGCCAGCCGAGGGTCAACAGAATCAGAATGGAAACGCCCACCACCGCGATGCCCATGTGGAAGAGCAATTCGTTGGATTTCTCAGAGGCGGTTTCGCCGTAGTGCCGGGTGACCGTCACCAGCACATCGGCGGGAATCAGCGAAGCGCGCAGTGTTTCGACTTTCCGCATCACTTCCTTCGCAACGGAGATCGCGTTGGCGCCGGGCCGCTTGGCGATTGTCAGGGTGACGGCGGGCTGTTCCTCCTGGGGCAGGGGCCTTCCCGCCTGCCGGAAAGCCGGGCTTCCCAGCCCGGCGGCGCGACCGGCGGCAGAGATGCCGCCCTCAGCGGCAGGTTGGAAGCCTGCCCCACGGCCGAAGAAGACATATTGCGCCGGCTCCTCCGCGCCATCGACAATTTCCGCCACCTCACGCAGGTAAACCGGCCGGCTTCCAAACACGCCCACGACCACGTTACCCACGTCGGCGGCCTGGGTGAGAAACGCGCCGGTTTCGACAACGACCTCCTTGTTCTCGCTGGTCAGGCCGCCGGCGGCGAACTGGCTGTTGGCTTGTTGCAACATCGGCACGAGGCCGGCGGGACTGAGGTTGCGCGACGCCAACCGCACCGGGTCGAGCAGCACGCGCACCTGGCGGCGCGCGCCCCCGATGATGGTCGATTCCGCGACGAGCGGCACCTGCTTCACCGCGTCGTCCACCTGCGTGACGAGGCGGCGCAGCGTCAGGTGGTCATAGCGTTCGCTGTGGAACGTGAGCGCCAGGATCGGCACGTCGTCAATCGACTTGGGCTTGATGAGCGGAAATGAAACTCCCTGGGGGATGCGGTCAAAATTCGAGCGCAGCTTTTCGGTCAACTTGACGAGACTGCGCTCGACATCTTCCCCCACTTTGAAGCGCACAATGACGAGGCTCTCACCGGGACGCGAAGTCGAGTAAATGTATTCCACGCCCGAAATCTCCCAGAGCAGCTTTTCCATCGGTCGCGTGGCGCGCTCTTCAACTTCCCTCGCGCTGAATCCTGGCATGGACACGAGCACGTCCACCATCGGCACCTTGATTTGCGGCTCCTCCTCGCGCGGGAGCATCAGCACCGCCGCCAGCCCCAGCAGCACCGAAGTAACGATGACCAGCGGCGTGAGCTTGGAGTCAATAAACGTCCGCGCGATGCGTCCGGCGATGCCGAGTGAGGGAGCGTTTGAGTGCACGGATTGTTTCCTAAGACAGAAGCTCCAGGCTCCAGGCTCCAGAGAAATACAAAGTTCCAAGCCCCAAACCACGAAGCCCAAGCCGGGCAACAGGTTTTGCCGGTTCGTGTTGGGAGATTCTTTGGAGTTTGGTGCCTGGGATTTGGAGCTTCATTTCGCCTCGAGCGGCTGGCCATCCCGCAACCGGCCCGCGCCTTCGACGACGACTTGTTCGCCGGCGCTGACGCCCGACACCAGCTCGATGGCGTCCCCGATGCGTTTGCCGGTCTTTACAAGCCGCAACTGCGCCTGCCCGTCCACAACGACGAAGACCAGTTCCATCTGCCCGCGCTGAACCACCGCCGAAGCGGGCACGTGCAACGCCCTGGTCTCGCCCACTGGAATGGTGACGCGGGCAAACTGCCCGGCACGCAGCCCGGCGTTTGTGGGCAAGTCGAGCTTCAGGTTGAACGTGCGGCTGACGGGGTCGGACACAGGCGCGATTTCACTGACTGTGCCGGTGATGTTGCCGTCTTCTGAAGCGGCGCGGACACTCAGCGTTGCGCCGAGTTGCACGCGGTTGATGAGCGCTTCGGGCACATCGGCATCGAGGCGGAGCGCCTCGGGGTTGTCGAGTTCCAGCAAGGGACGGCCCGGCGTGGCGAGGTCGCCCACATCGGCGAGCTTGCGCGTCACGACTCCATCGAAGGGCGCGATTATTTTCGTGTAGCCGAGCATCGTCTCCGTTTCGGTTACGGAGGCGGCAGCGACACGGTAGCGGGATTCAATCGTCTCGAACTCCTGGCGCGAAACGGCATTTTGAGCGAGCAGGCCGCGCAGTCGCTCGGTGTCGCGCCCATATTGTTCGCGCAAGGCGAGCGCCTGGTCGAGCCGCGCCTGAATTTCGCGGGCGTCGAGTTGCACGAGCAACTCACCGGCCTTCACGGTCTGGCCGGGTGCGACGAGCATCTTCTCCAGACGTCCGCTCACCTTGGCTTCGAGGGCGGCGTGAAGTTTGGCTCGCACCGTGCCGACCACATCCTCGGTGGCCACATGGCGCAGGGCTTCGACGGTTTGCACGCGGACCTGTGCCACCGGCACAACGTCGTGGCCCGCCACCTCGGGTTTCTCGTGACAACCCGTCTGCCAGAGCGCGACTTGCGCCAACAATAAGCCGGTTCCTGTGATGGTTCTGGCAATGCGCCTCACGTCAGGACCCGGGGGCCTTGGGTGTGCGCTCCGTGGAGCAACACACCCCGCCGACGCCGAGCCTTTTCAGAATGATCTCCGCGGGGCAAAACCCGGTAAAGGCCGACTGAATGAGGTTCAGTCCAACAAATGTGGCCAACAGCAGCCACCATTGGGTGACCCAATGCGCCAGCGCCAGGCTGGTGAGCACGAGCGTCCCGGCGAGAACTCGAATCGCGTTTTCCAGTGTCATAGTTTTGTGGTTGGATTTGCTATCACGGCGATTCTCACTTTTCTTCGGACCTTGACGCGCCACTACACATTGCTTGCGAAAAACCAATCGTTTCTTGACCCGGAATAAATGCCTCGAGTGGCCCTCGCCCCGACGGTGCCCGCTTCTTGCCGGAAGGCGAGCGCTGTCTTCGCGCACCGTCGCCCGGGCGACGAACGTTACGACATCGGATCGGTTTACTGCTCCAGCCGCTTGACGAATTCCTTCGCCAGTGCGCTGAAGGCTTCGGCGCCGGTGGCCGAGGCGTCGTAAAGGTTGATCGGCTGCGCGGCCATGGGCGCCTCGCCGAGCGTGATGTTCTCCGGAATGACGCTGTCGAAGAAGTAAATCCGCTTGAATGCCCGGTCGGATTTGAGCCGTTCCATGGTCTCCTGATGAAAGTTGATGTGGCGACGCACCCGACTGAAGACGATGCCGAGACAGCGCAATTTGAACTCGAGGCTTTTCCGCAGATAGGCCAGCCGGTCTTGAAGCAGACTGAGGCCGATGGACGAGAGGAAGTCCGGTTGCATCGGCACCAGGTACCAGTCGCTTGCAAACACGGCGTTCTGTGTGCCGATCATCAGGTTCGGCGGACAATCGCAAAGGACGATGTCGTAGTCCGGCAACACCTTTTCCAGTTTCCGGGAAAAAATGCGCTCCCGGCCGGGGCGCGCGGCCAGATCGAGATCGAGGAAGGTGAGCTTGAGATGGCTGGGAACCAGGTGCAGGCCGGGCAGGGAGGGGTTCACGTCCCTCAGGATGCAGTCCCGGAGTTTCACCGTCCCGGCGCCCTTGCGTTTGTGCTCGATCTCCAGCACGTCGGCCATTGTGCCGTTGTCCTTCTCCCAATCCTGCCAGCGGTGCTCGGAGATCAGACTCAACGTGGCGTTGGTCTGCGGGTCGAAATCGACGAGCAACACGCGCTTCTGATGTTCCCGGGCGAGGTAGGAAGCGAGATTCACCGTGCAGGTGGTCTTACCGACGCCGCCTTTCATCTGGATAAGAGAAATGACCTGAGCCTTGGGCATAAACGGTTAGTTTGAATTTGAACTACAGGGAATACTGCATCCGCCGCGCAAAGCAATAAAACAAATCGCGGACCGATGCGAACGGCGGCTCGAGGATTCGGAGGATTCGTTTCAGCCGGACTTCGTCGTTGACATATAATAAGAAAATTTTATTCTGCACGCTGACGTTGGAGCGCCAGGCCGTTTTCGTCAAACCCCTACGACGCGCTTTATGAGTGCCTTCCTTCCCAGCAGCGATGGCCAGCCCGGGTCACGCAAGGTTCAGGCCCGGTTGACGGCGGGCTGCGAAGTCGCGGCACAAGCGGCGATGGACCGGGTCCTTTTGGTTGACGACAAATCGGAAATGAGGGATCTGCTGACTCAGTTGTTTCAGCGGTGGTCCTACGCGACCGTCGCTGCGGCCACCGTGGCGGAGGCCCAACAGGCCATTTTAACCCAAGGCCCTTTCCAGGTAGTGGTCTGCGATTTCGAGCTGCCGGATGGCAACGGGTTGCAATTCTGGTCGTGGTTGAGATGGGACCGAAGAGATCATGCGCGGTTTCTGTTGTTGTCCGGCAGCGCGAGTTTCGTCCGCCATCATTCTGCGGACTTCGCGTTCCTGGCCAAACCATTCCGGCCGGAAGAACTCCAGAAGTGTGTGGTGGAACTTATGGGAACCGACCCGGACAAGGGTTAGCTGATCCGGCGGGGAACTTTCCAAGTTTTCATCGCCGAATCTGTCGCACACCCTTCAAAAACCAGGCGGACCATCCATACCGCAGGTCACGATTCGTTTCAGTGTGCTGCCGCCTGCCTGCCGCCCGGCTCGTCAGATCATTCCTCAGGTATGTCGCCGGTCTTGTTTTCTCGCGGTGATTCCGCGCCGTTTTTGCGCGAAGTGACGTCGCGTGCGATGAGCTGCACCGACGGCCGGTCCTGAAAGGTCAGCGGCGCGGCGGCTATTTCCACCTCCACCACCCGTCCGTCCAGTCCCACCAGTTTTCCACGGATGAACGGAACCACGGCGACCCCTCCATCGAGCCGTTGCATCCGGCCCTGGGCTGACTTCCAGAAGAAAGTGGTGCCCTCCTCGCGCAACTGGCGCAGGCGTCGCTGCATCATTTCCCGATGATCCGAATGAACGATATGCTTCAATGGTTTGCCGATGAGTTGTCGGGCGCTGTCCGCACCGAGCATGCGGCAAGCCGCTGAGTTGGCGAACGCGATACAGTTTTCGCTCTGGACAAAAAGCGCATCGGGACACAGCTCCACCAATTGCCGGTAGCGTTCCTCGCTTTTTTGCAATGCCTGCTCTGCCGATTTGCGGCGCGCCCGTTCCTCCACCACGCGCAAGGCGCGTTCCACGGCGGGGACCAGGTTCGACATCTGGTTTTTCAGGACGTAATCGGTGGCGCCGCTTCTGAACATTTGCGCCGCCAATTCCTCCCCTTTCCACGTGGTGAGGAAGATGAACGGCACCTCCGGACAGGTGTTTCGGGCAATGGCCAGCGCCGCGAAACCATCGAACGACGGAACACCGTGGTCGGACAGAATCAGGTCCGGCGGGCTCTCCTGAAGTTCGCGAATGAAATCCGCTCGCGTCTCGACTCGTTTGGAGCGGAAGGTGAGTCCGCTTTTGCGCAGTTCATGATTGATCATCACCACGTCAGCGGCCACGTCTTCCAGGACCAGAATGCGTAATTCTTGGTTCACGACCGGCAGAATTGATTTGATTGCACAACCTATCAACTGTTCTGCCCGATCAAAAGTGGGGTAAATACCCCATTTTCTCGCCCGGATCATGGTAGCAACAGAAAACCCGGGGTCGGCCTCCGTTGCTCCTGCGTTTCGGGCTACACGAGTAAAGGTCAGGGATGACCGAGGCTGCGTGGTCAGCAGGGGAAGAGCGGAAATGGCCGACCGAACCGGCGGAACAAACCCGGGGGAGCGAGTGCGCCGTTTTCAGGTGATGGCCTCGATGCGCCGGCGCAAATCAGGTTGGGCGACTAAATCTTCTTTAGCAAATCGGTCAGTCGCTTCCAGGCCTCCGCGCGCGCCTTCTTGTTCGCCTCGTTGGCGTCGGGCGCTTCTCCGGCGCGCATGAAACCGTGTCCGGCACCCTCGTAGATCGCCGGTTCGTATCGCTTCCCGGCTTTCTTCATCAACTCGGTGGATTTCGGGATGGTGGCGTTGACGCGTTCGTCATAGCCGCCGTAGAAACCATAGACCGGACAGTTGATGCGGGCGATGTCCTCTTCGGCGTCGGGCCCGGTACCGTAAAACGCAAACGCGGCACGGATGTTCTTATTGTTGGTGGCGAATCGAAACGTTTGCCCGCCGCCCCAGCAGAAACCTGCGACCGCCACCTTCCCATCGCAGGCCGGCAGCTTCGCGACGTAGTCCGCCACAGCGTTCAGGTCGGCGGTGACCTGGTCGCGCGGCAGCGAGGAGACGGCTTTTGTGGCCCCATCGCGCCCCGAGAAGGCGCTCGTTCCCCCGCCGTCGGCTCCCATGCCGGACAGCAAATCCGGCGCGATGGCGATGTAGCCGGCCTCGGCCAGTTGATCGGCCATTCCACGGACCCAGTCGGAGAGCCCGAAGATTTCGTGGATCACGATCACGGCCGTGGCCTTGTCCTTCACTTCCGGGTACGCGATGAAGCAACTGACCTCGCGGTTTCCGTGTTTGACTTTGGCCCATTCCAGGTGGCGCGGGGATTTCTCGAGTCGGGCCTTGGCCCAGTCCTGGGCGGAGAGCGTGGCCATTACGAACAGGGCAGCGACGACAGGGATGATCCGTTTTTTCATGGGATTTGTATCGTTGGTGTTGGCAGTTCGTCCGGGGAAATGCAATTCGTTCAGGGATTCGGCGCCCGAATTTTTTCCGGTCTATTGTTTGAAAACGTCACGCTTCCGGCGTTAAACCGGGCACGATGTCAAATCGGGCGGCGAGTTCGCCGAGGCGCGAGGTTTTGATGGGCGCGAAATCGATGGTCACCGCGGCGCGGGCCTTCGGGTCCTTGATTCCCGCATAGATCCCGTCGCGCTCGTTCTGTGGCTCGCCTTTGACATAACATTGCGTCGTCCACTT
The DNA here is from genome assembly GCA_035637175.1 of Haliangiales bacterium. Taxonomy (GTDB): domain Bacteria; phylum Verrucomicrobiota; class Verrucomicrobiia; order Limisphaerales; family AV2; genus AV2. Next base: position 9,084 of record DASPXS010000185.1, read on the forward strand.
GTCGCGACCCTTCAGTTTGATCGCGAAGTGAATGTGGCGGGTGCGTCCGGGATAGAGCACCGGCTTGATGGTGCGGAAATAGTATTCGCCCGTGGAACCGGTCAGGAACCGGCCGAATCCCTGGAAGTTTTTGTCGCGCGCCGCGTGAGTGTCACGGCTGTGCAAATAAACGCCGTTGTTGTCCACCTGCCAGATCTCGACAAGCGCGTTTCGAATGGGCTGACCTTTGGGGTCCAGAATGCGCCCGCTGAGGTGGGTGATTTCACCGACCGCAGGCGTGAGCGTGTCATTGACGATGAGGAGGTCATTGTCCGTGTCCAACGGCAGGTGATCAGGGTAGAAAGGCCCCTCGGTTTGTTGGGGCGTGCGGATGAGTTCTTCGGCAAAAGCGCCGGGCACGGTGAAGAGCGCCGCGCCAACACTCAGGCGGCGAAGGAATCGGCGGCGGGTCAGGTCCGGGTGGATGAGGTTCATGTCGTTCCTGGGTTAGGGTTGGGCGGACGCGGTTTTCTTCCTGATGGACGAATCAGCCGCCCCGCTTTGCGTGCGTCTAGATATCGGTCACTCGGCCTGTGGAATCACCGTGGCGTTCCACGCCGGTTACTCCCAGCCGGTCCGCCAGGCTCAGGAGCAAGTTGCTCATCGGCACGCCGCCGAATTTCACGTAACGCCCCCCCGCCAACGTTCCGCCGCCGCCGCCGGCGAGGATGACGGGCAGGTTGACGTGCGTGTGGCGGTTGCCGTCGGCGTTGCCGCTGCCGTACACGATCATCGAATTCTGCAACAGCGAGCCGCCATGCACGTCCTCCGTCTGTTCCAACTTTTCCAGGAACCTGGCGAATTGTTTCATGTACCACAGGTCGATTTCCGCCACCTTCTCGATCATCTCCTGTTTGTTGCGATGATGGGTCAGGAAGTGATGGCCTTCGGCAATGCCGATCTCGGGGAAGGCGCGGTTGCTGCCCTCATTGGCGAGCAGGAAGGTCGCGATTCGCGTGGAATCGGTCTGGAACGCCAGGATCATCATATCATACATGATCTGGAGATACTCTTCGAAGCTGGGCGGGATGCCGGCGGGCGTCTCCACCGTGGGATCGGGCGTCGCGCCGAATTGTTCGGCCTTCTCGATGCGCCGTTCGATTTCGCGCACGCTGCCGAGATACTCGTCGAGCTTCTGCTTGTCACGGGAGACCAGTTGGCGTTGCAGCGAGCGGGCGTCATCGAGCACAAAATCGAGAATGGACCGCTGCTGCTGCTGGCGGCGCCGGAGGCTGTCCCGGCGCTCACCAGGTCCGCCGGCACCGAAGAGCCTTTCGAAGAGGAGACGCGGGTTGGGTTCGGGCGCCACGGGCTGGGTGGGCGAGCGCCAGGAGAGATTGTATTGGTAAGCGCAGGAATAGCCGGAATCGCAGTTGCCGGATTTCCTGACGGCGTCGCAGGTCAGTTCCAGCGACGGGAACCGCGTGAGATGCCCGACCTGGTTGGCCGCGATCTGGTCGATGGAAATGCCGGCATGAATGTCCGCGCCGGCGGTCTTCTTGACACGGACGCCGGTGAGGAAGGTCCCACTGGCGCGCGCGTGGTCGCCAGCGCCGTCCGGTCCCGGGGTTGCGTTTACGTGGTCCAGGCCCGAAAGGACTTGCAAACGGTGCTTCACATTCTCCAGCGGCCGCATCGAGCGGTTCAACGCGAAATCGTCTTCTTCGCAGTCGGGCCACCAGTTTGCTGGAATAGCTCCGTTCGGGAAATAGACGAATGCCATCCGGAGTGGTGACCCGGTCGGTGTCGAAGCCATCTGCGCGGTTTTGCCGGCATCGGCTGCGAACGCCCGGAATGGTCGGAGGGATTCGAAGGCCGGCAGCGCCAGGCAGGCGCCGAGGCCGCGGAGGAAATGACGCCGGCTGAGGCTGGCGTATCGTTGAGCGGCGGTTTCCCGGGCGAGCGGAGCGTTCATTTTCATGGCGTTATTCTGGCTTGGGCATCAATAGCTGATGACGGCCCTGGAGCGGTGTCGGTTACGGCCGAAAGATTCCGCCGCTTCTGAAACGGCGTCGATTCAATAATTCCCATCAACAGGGCGGAGAACCGTCCGTTTTCCCGGTCGAGTCGAGCGACAATCTGGTCCACGGTCTCCACGTCGTAATACTCCAGACCACGTCCCAACGCATAGGTAAGCAGCTTTTCGGTCAGGCAGCGATAAAATTCGAGGCGATGTTCGCTCCGCAGGATTCGCTTCAACTCGCGGATGTCGTCGAATGATTCACCGGTGATCAATTTCCCGGCGGCGTCAATCGGTTGACCGCGCTCTTTCTCCCGCCACATCCCCATGGCGTTGAAGTTCTCCAGGGCCAGGCCCAGCGGGTCCATGCGGGAGTGGCAGGAACTGCACAACGGTTTGTGGCGGTGCAGTTCCAGGATCTCCCGCAGGGTTGGTTCACGGTCTTTGAACTGTTTTTCAGCCTCCTCCAGCAGCGGGACATCCGGCGGAGGGGGCGCGGTGGGCGCTCCCAGAATGTTGTCCAGCAGAAAGAGACCTCGTTTCACCGGTGAGGTTCGGGTTGGGTTCGAGGTCACCACTAGGATGCTGCCCTGGGTCAACAGGCCGCCGCGGGGACTGTCCGCCGGCAACGTGACGCGGCGCATTTCGTTCCCACGCACCTCCGGAATGCCGTAATGCTTTGCCAGTCGCTCGTTCAAAAATGTGTAGTCACCGTCGATCATCTCCATCACACTGCGGTCCTCGCGCACGATGTAGCCGAAAAACTGCTCGGTCTCCTGCCGCATGGCGCGGCGCAACGGGCCGTCCAATTCGATCCCCGGACGGTTGAACCGTCGGCGTTGCTCGATCAACCGGTCGCGTTCGCGCTCCTCTTCCGGAGTGAGGTCCGACTTGGCCTGCAGTTCCTGAAGCCTCCGCCGAACGTCTTGCGCATCCCGGTCCTCGCCACGGTCCTTCTCCAGCACCACCCGCGCGTTAATGTCGATTCCTTCCACGTCGCGCACTTGAAGCCATTGCCCCGTGAAATTCTCGATCAATTCGTTGGCGCGCGGGTCGGCCAGCATTCTCTTGACCTGGGCAGCCAGGTTTTGCCTGAGTTCCCGGCGCGCGGCAAGACCGGACAGTTCGTCGTCGGGCATGGTGGACCAGAGGAAGTAGGACAGCCGCGACGCCAGGGCGTATTCGTCGAGGAGAGGATGCAATTGAGTGAGACGGCCCGGCGCGATTTCCTCCACACGAAACAAAAAGCGAGGCGAAGCCAGCACGGCGACCATCGCCTGCGCGATGCCTTCTTCGAATTTTTTGCCCGGTTGATGGTACGCGTCCTCCGCGATGGCCGTCAAACGGTTCAGGGTCCGGTCGTCAACGGGACGGCGGAAAGCCTTCCTGGCAAAAGCGCCCAGCACTTCGCGCGCGTACTGGCGGCGGTCCGGGTCTGACGCGGGAGGTTCCTCCCGGGGAAAGTAGCGTTCGTGGTTTTTTGTTCGGACCCAGTATTTTTTCTCCAGCGGCCCCTGAACCTTCACCGTGAGGATTCGCAGATCGAGCGAGTTGATCTTTTGTTCGGGCGGGGTGAGCGGCTGGAGTTCGAAGGACATCCGATGTTCGCCGGCTTGCCATTTTTCGTCGAACTCGAAGTGAAATCGTTTCTTGCTCTGCCACCCGTATTCCTGTCTGGTCAGTTCGCGGTCATCCGCTTTGAAGACCACAGTGCAGCGGCCGGGATCGAAATCAAACTGACCGGCCACCTCCAACTCCACCGCCAGGCGGTAGTCGCCGGCCTGCTCCACCCGGTGGGTGTGTGAGACCTTCGCTTCCCGGTAGAACGTCAACCGTTCGCCGTTGCCCTCGCCTTCCGGACCGCGGAACGCGCTTCCCGGCATGCTGCGCTCCGGGACGATCTTCGCCACCGTCGGCACGGCCGCCGCCACGATCGTCTCGGCGGCTTGCATATACTTCTCCAGCAGCAGCGGTGAAACCGTGAGGACATCGCCGATGTTGTCGAAGCCGTACCCGGTGTCGTCCGGGGGGAACTCTTCGTCGGCTTTGAAGTCGAACCCCATCAGGTCGCGAATGGTGTTGCGATACTCGGTGCGATTGAGCCGACGGATCGTGACGCGACCGGGATCGGGGTCCGCGGGATCGATCCCGAAAGAGTCCTGTTTGATCCAATTTTCCAGCCGTTTCCTTTCCTCGGGGCCGGGGCGCGGCTTTCTTTCCGGCGGCATGATGCCGGCGCGCAGATTCTTCAGCACGGCGAGCCAGAGATCACGTTTGCCCAACAACTCATCGTCCGACTTGAACTCGTCGAAAGCCACCTTTCCTTTATTCATCCCCTCGCCGTGGCAATCGTAACAATACTCGACGAGGATGGGCTGGACGTCCTTTCGAAAACGCGTCGCTGCGGGGTTATCGGCGGCCGAGAGCTGAGGACGCCAAAGCGCAAGCGCGAGCGGCGCGGCCATTCGCAGCCACGCCCGACAGCGGCCGGGTCCGGGCCGCTTCGGCCGATTTGCCCGCCAGTTCATGGGTTCAATGGCCACGTGAAACCGCCCAATTCCAGCGGAAGATGCGCAAACAATTCTTCAAACAACTTGCTTTGTCCCTTCAGCCATGCAGTCCGGGACAATTACGGTAGTTTGCCGGAGAAAATCGTTTTGGCAATTCAAATCTGCCCGCCATCGGCGCCGGGTTTGTCCAGCCTCCGGTATCTTTGTTCCTGGAGGCCGCTCTATTTCTCCGCGAGACAATACAGGTGCTCGTGGCCGCGCAGGAACAGGTCCTTGCCCGCGATGGCCGGCGACGCGTCAAACTTTTCCTCGAGCCGATTCGTCGCGAGCAGCTCCAGTTTGTCGGACTGTTTGATGACGACAACCGAGCCATTGCGCCCGACCAGATAGACGCGGCCCGCCGCGCCCACGGGCGAGGCAAAAACGCCCGGCAGGTCTTCGATCCGTTCGGCATCAATCAAGACGCGCCCCGATTGGGCGTCGAAGCAGGAGAGAATCCCGTTGTTGCCGGCGTGGAAATAAAGCTTGTCGCCGTAGAGCAGCGGTGAGGGCACATAAGGCGTGCTTTTGTTGTGGCTCCAGGCGATGGCGTCCGAGCCGGTGAGGTCGCCGCTGCGGCCCAGGCGAATCGCCAGCAGCGCATTTCCCTGGAAGCCACTCGTGCAGTAAACCATTTCATGGCCCGCGACCGGGGAGGGAATGACGTTGCGGGTCATTCCACCGCATTCCCACGCCAGCTTCCCCGTCGCCAGGTCGTAGGCGCGAATCCTGCCGCTGGCGCTGGTGACGACCTGGGCCACGCCCTTCTGCTCGACGACCAATGGTGTGCACCAGGACGTGCGTTCGTCGCGCGAAGTTTTCCAGATCGTTTTGCCGGTTTTTTTGTCCAGCGCGATGATGAACGAGTCACCCTCGTTGTCCCAATTGACAAGAATGTTGTCCTGGTAAAGCGCGGGCGAACTGCCTTCGCCGAAACCCCTCGCAATGCGCAAGTCGCCGAAGTCCTGACTCCATTGAAGCTTGCCCGTCATGTCGTAGCAATAGAGTCCGCGCGAGCCGAAGTAGGCGAAGACATGCTGGCCATCGGTGACCGGCGAAGGGGCGGCAAAGCTGCCCTCGGGATCTTTGTGTCCTTCGTGCGGCACCTCTTCGCGGGCGATCTGCTGCCACAACGTTTTACCGGTCTGCCGGTCGAGGCATAGCAGCACGAATTGGAAATACTCGGTCGGCTTTTCCGAACCCATGCCGCGGCCGCCGCGACGGGGCCCTGAGGGATTATCCGCCGGCGCATCGGCGATCGATGGGGAAGCGGAATTCCCGGCGGGCGTCTCGGCCTTTTTCTTCGTGGCAATCGCGGTTTGAATGAAAACCTGGTCTTCCCACACGATGGGTGTGGCGGCGCCTTCGCCGGGGATTTTGACTTTCCATTTTACGTTCTTCGTCTCGCTCCATTCGGTGGGCGGGTCAGCCTGCGGCGCGACGCCGTTCTGGAGCGGTCCACGCCATTGTGGCCAGTATTGTTCGCCAGCAAACGACGCCGCCGGCCCGGTCCAAACACCAGGCAACAGTGCCAGACCAAATAGAGCAAGCACGGGCAGTCTCGGGGACCGGGAGCGACGGAATTCCGGGCCCGTCGAACGCCGCAACAATCGGCGTTGCCCGCGGAGTGATAATCCAACATCAGGGGCGGCCTGAGGGGCCTTCATTCCAGAGTCGCGTAGTGGAGCACTCATTTTGATTTTTTTTGGGGTTCGTGACGGCAGCAATCCAGGGTCAAATTCCGATTTCCGGGGTGTTTCTGCAGCGCGCTCGATTAGGCTTTGTTGCCCCGCCAGCGGGAGGCGTCTCTTTTTCGGTGCGCGTCCACACCGGCAGACGTCGTTCCAACTCACGCCTCGTTCCGGATGTCCATCGTAAAGACCGGTGGGTGGGTGACTGGGTTACGCTCTTTTTTAGGTTCCATTCTTTGGCAATGGCGATACGATAGAGCCGCCGACATTTTGCCGGAAACGGGCTTTGTTGTTCGGGGATCTCCACGCTATGTTGAAGTATGACGTTAGCCCTGTTCCAACTGCCACGGCGCGCAAGACCTGCGCACAGCGTTGCGGTGCGCGCGCAAATTCTGCGCGAATCGGAGCCAAATGATGGGGAAAACGCGTTGGCACATCATCTGCGCACAGGAGGCGACGCAACGAACGGGGTCGCAAGACCGCGCCTCTGTTATTCAACACAACCATCAGTTAATCGGAGATTATTATGAATAAATTGAACCCTGTGCTGGCCCTTGCCGGCATCGCCGCGCTTCTGGCTTTAGGAACCGGCAATCTGGCAGCTCAGCAACGCCCGGGTGGAGGCAACTTCGATCCCGCGCAGTTCCGTCAACGCATGTTGGACAACACCCGCGAACGACTCGAGGTCAAAAGCGACGACGAATGGAAAATCATTCAGCCGCGGGTCGAGAAAGTCATCGATGCCCGGCGCGACGTCGGGTTTGGCGGAGGGATGGGCATGTTCGCCAGAGGCGGGGGCCGGCGCGGCGGTGACGGCGGCAACGCGGCCCAGGGCACGGGCGACAATCAGGGCGGTCGGCGTGGATTACGCGGCGGTGAAGCCAATCCGGAGGCGGAAGAATTGCAGAAGGCGATTGATTCGAACGCGTCGAGCGATGAAATAAAGGCGAAGCTGGCGAAGCTGCGCGAAGCGCGCAAAGAAAAAGAGGCCAAGCTGGCCAGCGCGCAGGAAGAACTCAAGAAAGTGTTATCCGTCAAACAAGAAGCGGCTGCGGTCCTGATGGGGCTCTTGCAGTAACCCACTCCTCCGGCAGGCATTCAAACGAATCCAGCGATTCGAATTCACTTCATGAGCGAGATGGAAAATCAGGAATCGTCTCTGAAACAGTTGCTCGACCGCATGGTGGAAGCGAAGCAACTGTCTTCCCTGGATGCCGAGACCCTGGTGCGGCAGGGCCGCCAGGGGTCGGAGACGCCCCTGCAATCCGAGGAAGATGTCCTCCGGTGGGTGGCGAAGGAGTATGACGTCGCCTACACGGCGTTGGAGGAGATCGAACCGGATCGCCAGCTTCTTTCTTTGTTTCCTGCCCGCATTCTGCTCAAGGAGCAGTTGCTTCCGCTCAGACGAACCAACGGCACCGTCGAAGTCGCGACCAGCCGGCTCTTTGCAACCCAGGGACTGGACGCGCTCAAGACCATGACGGGCCTGCGGCTCAAGCCGGTCCTGGCTCCCGCCGAGGCCATCGAGCGCGAGATGAAGAAACGACTCGGCGTCGGCGCGGACACCATCGATACGCTGGATGAAGAAGCGCCCTTTCAAGTGGTTGATGAAAACAAGGACGACACCAACCTGGACAGCGCCGCCGAAGACGCGTCGATCATCCGGTTCGTCAACCAGGTCTTGAAAGATGCGATCGAGCTGCGCGCCTCCGACATCCATCTCGAACCGTTCGAGGACGAACTGCGGATTCGTTACCGCATCGACGGTGTGCTGCAGGAGATTCCGGTGCCGGCGCAAGTGAAGCGGTTCCAACCGGCCATTGTTTCCCGCGTAAAAATATTGAGCCATCTCAACATCGCGGAAAAGCGGCTGCCCCAGGATGGCCGCATCAAAATCCGACTGGAAAGCAACGAAGTGGACATTCGCGTGTCGGTGATCCCGATGCTCCACGGCGAAGCAGTGGTGATGCGCCTGTTGCGCCAGAACGCGACCTTGCGCGGGATGAAAGAATTGGGCCTCAACACCCGCGAATTGGAGTGCTTTCGGCGCGTGCTCGAACTGCCTCACGGAATCGTCCTCGTGACCGGCCCCACCGGCAGCGGCAAGACTTCCACTCTTTACACCGCGCTCAACGAGATCAACGACTCGGTCCGCAAAATCATCACCATCGAAGATCCGGTCGAATACCAGCTCAGAGGCGTCAATCAGATTCAAATTTCCGAAAAGGCCGGCTTGACCTTCGCGCGCGGGTTGCGTTCGATCCTGCGCCATGACCCCGACGTGATCCTGATCGGCGAAATTCGCGACCAGGAGACGGCGCAAATTGCGGTGCAGGCATCGCTGACCGGCCATCTGGTTTTTTCCACGCTGCACACGAACGATGCGCCCGGCGCCGTCACCCGGCTGATGGACATGGGCGTCGAGGCGTATCTCGTCGCTTCGTCACTTGAAGCCGTGCTCGCGCAACGTCTCGTGCGCGTGCTCTGCCGGCATTGCAAACAGGAAGACCGTTCACCAACGGCCGAAGCGTTTAAAGCGCAACTGGGCATCCCTGCCAACACGACGTTCTACCGTTCCGTCGGTTGCCGCGAATGCCGCAATACCGGCTTTTATGGCCGGCAGGCGATTTTCGAGTGGATGGACAGTGACAATGAAATTCGCCAGTTGATTTTGAAGAACGCCTCGACGGACCAGATTCGCGACGCGGCCCGCCGCGCGGCGATGTGCACGCTGGCCGAAGACGGCTGGCGCCTCGTGCGGATGGGCATCACCACCGTCGAGGAAGTGCTCAGCGTGACCACCGCCAAAGAAGTGGCGCGCACCACGCGGAACGAATCACTCGACGGTGTCGCGGCGAACGAAACTCCAGCCGGCGTGGCGCTCAGCCGCTGATAATCAGGATGCCCACGTTTCAATACAGAGCGTTGCAAAAAGACGGTACCATCGCCGAAGGGCAACTCGAGGCGGGTGGCCGGCAGGACGCGTTCCGTCAAATGGAAGGCCGCGGACTGCGCCCCATCAGCCTGGCCGAGCACCGGAACGGCAAACCACAGAAAGCGGAAGCCAACGGCAAAGCGCAGAAAACCGAGACGCCAAAGGCGGAAAATGTCTCCGGCGAAAAAGTCAATCGCGCGGCGAACTCGACACCGTTCCAGCTTTCCTTTGGCAGCGCGAACAGGATCTCGGCGCGGACGCTGGAGAATTTCACGCGCCTGCTTTCCAGCCTGCTGGCGGCGGGCGTGCCGCTCAGCCGGGCACTGGTGATTCTGACCAAGGAAGCGGCCACGCCCGCCGCGCGCGCCAAATGGAAAGAGATTCACGACCTGGTCGTGGACGGCATGTCTCTGGCCGACGCGATGGCGAAGTCTCCCGATACGTATCCCCGGGTGTATGTGGCGATGGTGGAAGCGGGGGAAACCGGCGGTTTTCTGGACGTGGTATTGGCGCAGATCGCCGATTTTCAGGCGAGCGAGAAGGAGATGCGGTCCAAGGTCATGGCCGCCATGCTTTATCCCTGCGTTCTGTTGTTCCTGGCGTTGGGCGTTTTGACTTTTCTGCTGGTCTTTTTCATCCCGCGCTTTCAACTCATTTTTGCCGACTTTCACGCCAACCTTCCGCTCTTGACGCAAGTCATCGTCAAGACCAGCGAAGTGCTCCGTTCGTATGGATTGCTGGCGGCGTTGGGCCTGGGTATCGCCGCTTTCCTGGTACGCAACTGGTTCGTTTCACCCGCCGGGCGGCGCGCGTGGGAGGGATTGATTCTGCGCGTCCCCGCTGTCGGGTCTCTGGTGGCGCAGTACGCCATGTCGAGGTTTTGCCGGATGTTGGGCACGTTGCTGGGCGCAGGCGTGCCGCTGATCAACGCCCTCAACGTGGCGCGCCGCTCGATTGGCAATCAGATTCTCGTGGACGCGGTCTCCAATTCGATTGAACGCGTCAAGGAAGGCAAGGCACTGGGTCCCAGCCTGGCCGATTGCCGCACACTCTTCTCCGGCTCGGTGTTGGAAATGATTTCGGTCGCGGAGGAGAGCGGGCGTCTGGATCAGGAACTGGTGCGCATCGCCAACGTCACCGAGGGCGACCTGGATCGCCAGCTCAAAACGGCCGTGGCCCTGGCGGAACCGCTGATGCTTTTCTTCATCGCCGGTTTCATCGGGACCATCTTCATTGGCATGGTGATGCCCATTTTCACTTTACAACAATACGTCAAATAAATCCGCGATCCGCGATTCAACATGAAAATCAAAACTTCCATCCGGCTTCCCGTTCAACGGCCGGGCCAACGGGCGTTCACGCTGGTTGAGCTGCTGCTGGTGCTGGTCATCCTCGGCACCCTGGCGGCTATTGTGCTTCCCAAATTCACCGGTACTACCGAGAAGGCGCGCCGAACCCAGGCGCAGACCCAGATCGCCGCCTTCAAAACGGCGCTGGAATTGTTTGAGACCGAAAACGGCCATTTCCCCAAAGGCAAAGACGGCCTGCTGGACCTCATCCAACAGCCGCGCGATGCCCAAAACTGGCATCCCTACCTGCAGGACGAAACGAGTATTCCCAACGATCCCTGGGGTCACCCTTACATTTATCTGTGTCCGGGCAAACACAATCCCAACTCCTACGACATCATCTCGATGGGGCCGGACGGACGCGAAGGAGGCGATGATGACATTACGAGTTGGCAACAGACAAACCCGAAGCAATGAGTCAGATCGTGTGCGGGCATTCACTCTGATCGAGCTGCTTCTCGTGATGGCGCTGCTGCTGCTCGTGTTCGGAGTGTCGTTGCCGTCTTTGAAAGGTTTCTTTCGCGGACGGAATCTGGACTCGGAAGCGAGACGTTTTTTGTCGCTGACGCGCTACGGCCAGAGCCGGGCGGTGTCGGAAGGCGTGCCGATGGTGTTGTGGATTGATACCCGGCGGGGGGCCTACGGTCTGCAGCAGCAAGCCGGTTACACCGACGGCGACAGCAACGCGGTGAGATTCACGGTCAGCGAAGAGATGCGGGTTGAGGTTCAAATGCCCGCGGTCACCATGCCGACGAGCCCGTTGAGCCAGACCATGCCGGGCGTGGGCAATGCTACGATGATTCGATTTACTCCCGATGGTTTCATCGGGGAAAGCAGCCCTGACCGCATTCTGTTTCGCCAGGGTCAGGACGGTGCCATCGGGATAGTGGAAAGCACCAATCGGCTGAAATATGAGATGCAAGCCAATGATTCGCTCAATGCCCGCCGTTAAGCGCGCGCCCGCGGCCTTCACGCTGGTCGAGGTGCTGGCGGCGTTGACGCTCATGGCCATCGTCATTCCGGTGGCGGTGCAAGCCTTGCGCATCGCGAACCTCGCGGGGCAGGTCGGTCAGCGCAAAGCGGTGGCGGCCCGGGTCGCCGGGCGTGTGCTGAACGAATTGATCGTGACCGGCCAATCGCGGGGCACCACTCAAAACGGCGTCGTCCAGGAAGGGGCGCAACAATATCCGTGGTCGATGCGTTCGGAGCCGTGGCCTCAGGACGCCATGCGCCTGGTGACTGTTCAAGTCACCTTTCCGGTGCAAGGCCGCGATTACAACGTGCGATTGAGCACGCTGATGGACAATTCAACGCAATGAACATCGCACGTTCAGCCTGGCGACGCACGCGAGCCTTCACATTGCTGGAGGTGCTCATCGCGGTGATGATTTTTGCGATTGTGCTCGCGGCGAGCAACACGGTGTTGTATAGCGCGCTCCACCTGCAACGGCGGGCTACTGAATCGGTGGAACAGGCATTGCCCATGCAGCACGCCTTCGCCGTCATCCGCCGGGACCTCGCCAACCTCGTCGTTCCCGGCGGAACGCTTTCCGGCGTGTTTCAGACCACTTCCATCACCAACCTCGTCGGGGGCCAATCGAGCCCGGACTTTTACACCAGCGCCGGAATCATTGACGAAACGTCACCGTGGGCGGAAATCCAGAGAGTGTCCTACGTCCTGGCTGACCCCACCAGCCGCGACGCCACGGGCAAGGACCTCGTCCGGACCGTCACACGCAATTTGCTGCCCGCGACGGTGGAAGATGAACCGGCGCAGCAATGGCTGATGGGCGGCGTGCAGGGAATGGTGTTCTCTTACTACGACGGCACGCAATGGCGTGATTCATGGGACTCGACAACGGCCGACCCCACGACCGGCCTGACGAACAATCTGCCGCGGGCGATCAAGGTTCAAATTCAGCTCGCCTCCCAGCAACCCGGCCGCGCCCTGTTCGCGGCCGCGCCGATTGAGCTCGTGGTGCCGATTGTCGTTCAGGCGCGCACCAATAAAACGCAAGTGGCCAGCGGAGGCGGACGATGAACATCCGAGTGGCGATTGGAAATCGGCGATACAGCAGGTTGGGAACCTGCTCCACGGCGCGCCAGGACGGCTCGGTGTTGATTATTGTCATGTGGATCGCGTTCGGCCTGGTGAGCCTGGCGTTGTATTTCGCGCACTCGATGTCGTTGGAGTTGCGCGCGGCGGACAATCGCGTCGCCGGCATGGAAGCCGAGGAGGCCATCGCGGGCGCGGCGCGTTATGTGAGCAATGTGCTGGCGAATGTCCAGCAGCCAGGGACGCTCCCGGACACCAACACCTATCGGTTTGCCGCCGTGCCGGTGGGTGATGCCACCTTCTGGCTGATCGGACGTGGCGACGCCCAGGATTCCTCCGCCACCGCGTATTTCGGCCTGGTCGACGAGGCATCGAAGCTGAACCTCAACACGGCCAGCACCAATATGCTCCTCGGGCTTCCTCGCATGACCGCGGACCTGGCCGCCAACATCGTTGCCTGGCGCAGCAGCGCTAACAACAATACCGTCGGCGGCGCCAAGTCGGAAACCTACCTGCGACTCAATCCGCCTTACCAATGCAAGAATGCGCCCTTCGAAACCGTGGATGAATTGCGCCTGGTGTACGGGGCGTATCTGGATGTTCTTTACGGCGAGGACGTGAATCTTAACGGGGTTCTTGATCCCAACGAGAACGACGGCGATGTGTCGCCGCCCGCGGACGACCAGAATGGCCGGCTGGACCCGGGAATTCTCGAATACGTCACGGTTTACAGCCATGAGCCCGGCCTGACCACCAACGGCACAGCCCGCGTGGTCGTGACCAATGCGACGCAGTTGGGAAGTTTTCTTCGGAACGCGGGCGTGACGGTGCGTCCGGGCCGGACGTACACCAGCGTTTTGGATTTCTATTATCAGAGCGGCATCAGCGCGGAGGATTTTGCCAAGGTCGAAGACCAGATCAGAAATCCGAGCCTGGACGGTCTGGTGAACGTGAATACCGCCAGCGCCGCGGTATTGGCGTGCCTCTTCGCCGGCGCAGGCGCCGATACCAATAACGCGGTGTCGTTGGTGGCCTACCGCCAGTCGCAAGCATACCCCTTGACTTCACTGGCCTGGGTCAAGGATGTCCTGGATGCACAAACGGCCAGACGGGTCGGGCCCTATCTCACGGGGAAGAGCTACCAGTTCACGGCGGACATCGCCGCCGTCGGCCATTTTGGACGGGGCTATCGGCGGGTGAAATACATTTTCGATACCAGCGACAGCGCGCCGAAGGTTCTTTACCGGCAGGAACTGACCCACATGGGTTGGGCCCTCGGCAAACAAGCGCGGGCCACGTCACTGCTCGCGAAGGCAACAACACCATGATGCCATTGCTGCAAAGAAAACGGAGGCCTTCCTCGATTGTGGGGCTCGCTCTGGAGGGAGGCCGGCTCGAGGCCGTCGTCCTGCGCCGGACCAACGGCTCGCTCCAGGTCCTGAAAAACTTTGGCGTATCGCTGGCGCTGAATCCCCTGACCGGCGACCCGGAACTGGTGGGTCGCGAAATTCGGAATCATTTGGATCAGGCGGGCATTCGCGAACGCGGCTGCGCCGTGTGTGTTCCCTTGAGTTGGGCGTTGACCGCGCAGACGAAAGTGCCCGACATGCCGGAGGCGGACCTCGCGAGTTTTCTGGAGATTGAAGCCGAACGGGGTTTTCCCTACAGCCCGGACACGCTTTCAGTCTGCCACTCACGCTCCCATTCCGCCAGCGGCGAGCAATATGCCACGCTGGTGGCCATACCCCGGAACCATCTTTCGCAACTGGAAAGGGCCTTGAAAGCCGCGAAACTTAAGCCGGTGAGTTTCACGCTGGGCGTTGCCGCATTGCAAAGCGCGGACGACCAACGGCCGCAAGGCGTGCTGGCGCTTGCGATCGGAGACAACAGCGTGGACCTGCAAGTGACTTGCGGAGGCGGCGTCGCCGCGTTGCGCGCGCTCGAGGGCGCCATCGTAACCGAAGGGGTGCAGAAACGGCTCGACGCCGACCTGCTGGCGCGCGAAGTCCGGGTCACGCTCGGACAGTTGCCGGTCGAGTTTCGCAGCGCGGTACGGAAGGTAAGGGTGTTTGGGCGCGGTGATTTCGTGCAACGATTCGCCAGTGACATCACGCCCCGCGTGGAAGCGATGGGAATGCAAGTCGAACTGGTGAAAGGGTACGGCGCCGATGAATTCCACATTCGCCTCCCGTCGGATGCGGTCGTTTCCGCGGCGCTGAGCGCGGCCGCAAGATACCTGGCCGGAGCGGCTGGTGTTTTTGAATTTATCCCGCCGAAAATCAGCTCCTGGCGGCAACTGAACAACCGGTTTTCCTCAAAGAAGTTGGCCTGGGCGGGGGCCACAGCGGGTTCCGTGGCCGTGGTGATCGTCACGGCTTTCCTGGTCCAGCAATGGCAGCTTTCGCGGCTTCAATCCAAATGGGCGGCGCTCGGACCGAAGGTCAAACAACTGGAAGACATGCAGCAACAGATCAGGAAATATCGTCCCTGGTTCGACGAGTCGTTCCGCGGTCTGAGCATCCTGCGCAAACTCACCGAGGCGTTTCCGGAAGACGGCGTGGTTTCCGCCAAATCCGTGGAGATTCGCGATCTCTCGACGGTCACCTGTTCGGGCACCGCCCGGGACACGCAAGCGTTTTTGAAGATGCTCGACCAATTGCGCCACACCCGGGAATTCGGCAACGTGCAGGTCGATCAGATTCGCGGCAAAGCCCCCTTGCAGTTCACTTTCAACTTTCAATGGGGTGAAGGAGGAAGCAATGAAAATTAAAAACCGCCAACAGGGCCTGGCCATTATCGCCATCTCGGTGGTCGCGCTGCTGGCGTCGGACCGATTGATCTTTTCCCCGCTCGCCCGCAGTTGGAAGGCGCGCGCCGACCGGATTGTCGAATTGAAGAAATCGATCAGCCGGGGCGCCATGATGCGGGACAGGGAACAGGCGATTCGGAGTCGCTGGGACAGCATGAGAACCAACACGCTGCCCAACAATGTCTCCGCCGCCGACAACGAAGTGCTCAAAGCGTTCGATCGCTGGTCACAGGAAAGCCGGATCAGCGTCAGTTCCATCAGGCCGCAATGGAAACGCAACGGCGAGGACTACATGACGTTGGAGTGCCGCGCCGACGCGTCCGGCAGCATGCCGGCGCTCACGCGATTTCTTTACGAACTGGAAAAGGATCCGCTCGCCTTGAAGGTTGAATCGGTGGAAATCAGCTCGCGCGACAACGAGGGCCAGCAGCTCTCGCTCGCTTTGCTGGTAAGCGGACTGCTGCTCAACCCGCCCTCGCAACCATGAACGAACAAGTCCTGCCAGTCGTCGTTTGGCGCGCAGGGGCGCGCTTCGAAGTCGTCCTTGCAGCGACGCACGGGGCCTCGAGTCGGTCGGGCTCGACCTGCGCGCCGCGGCCGTGTGTGAGTCGCGACCGGGCCAATGCCCGGTGGCCAACCCTGGGCGCGGGGCGGACGATGTGTTGGAGCGCGGGCGCGTACGTTGTTTCTGCGCGGATGCTGGTCACGCTGATTTTGTTGTTGGCAACCTCCCTGTTTGCGCGAGCGCAAGGCACGAACGCGCCCGGCCGTCCGGATTATCAGTCGTTCAAAATCCTCACGGAGCGGAACATTTTCGACCCCAACCGCTCGTCACGTTCCGGCCGGCGGACTGAGACGCGGAGACCGACCAGAGTGGATTCCTTTGCGCTGGTTGGAACCCTCAGCTACGAGAAGGGAACCTTCGCCTTTTTTGACGGTAGTGATTCGTCCTATAAAAGAGCTCTCAAAACCGGCGACATCATCGCCGGTTGCAGGATCGCGGAGATAACTGCCGACCGCGTGAAGCTGGAAACCAACGGCGTGCAGATGGAACTGAGCGTGGGCATGCAGATGAAGAAACAGGACGAAGGTGAATGGCAATTGGGCGGCCGCGCCGAGTTCTCCGGCGCCCCGGTGGCCACCACGGCCGCAAACGAAAAAACCGACGGCACCAACGGCGGCGGGGAAAGCGACGTGTTAAAGAAACTGCTACAAAAACGTGAACAGGAATTAAAATGAAAACCGTGAAGAACCTTATTCTTGGGACGACATTGGCCGTCGCCTTGCTGAGCACCGCAGCGGGACAACAAGCGGACTCCACCAAAGCGGACAAACAGCCGGCCGCCGCCGAACCGAAAGTCGGCGAACAAACGCCGCCGCCCGCCGACAAGCCGGCAGCGGGAGCCGTCGACAAAGCGGCGGACAACCCTGCCCCCGCGCCGCCGCCCAAAGAACAGGCGCCGTCTGTTCTCACGCCCGCGTCGGCGAATGCCGGGGCTGCGAGCGGGTTGCGCCTGAACTTCCGCGGCGTGCCATTGGAGATGGTGTTGAATTATCTGAGCGACGCCGCCGGATTCGTCATCAACATCAAACCGGGAACCGACGTGCGGGGCAAAGTGGATGTCTGGAGCAATCAGCCGTTGAGCAAGGACGAGGCGGTCGATCTGCTGAACACGGTCTTGAACCAAAACGGCTACGCGGCGGTCCGGAAAGGAAGGACGCTGACGATCATGAGCCGCGATGAGGCCAAGAAGGATAAGATTCCGGTCATCCCCAACATCCCCACCAATGGTCCTGCCGGCATGGCCGAGAGCGACGAGATGGCCACCCAGATCATCCCGATCCGATATGCCAACGCGACTCAAATGACCAAGGACCTTCAGCCGCTCCTTCCCTCCTACGCCAGCCTGACGGCCAACGAAAGCGCCAACGCGCTCGTGCTGACGGACACCCAGTCCGATGCCCGACGGATGGTCGAGATTGTCCGGGCGCTCGACACCTCCATTTCCAGCATTGCGACGGTCCGGGTTTTCCCGCTCAAATTCGCGGACGCGAAAGACCTGGCGAGCGCGGTCAAGGATTTGTTCCAGTCACCGACCCAGCAAAACAATAATAATCCTGCCGCCCGGTTTTTTGCCCGGTTCGGTCGCGGCGGCTTTGGCGGAGGTCCCGGCGGCGGCGGAGACCAATCGGAAGGGACCGGGAACAGCGAAGCCCGGACCGCGGCCTCGCGCGTCGTCGCCGTCGCCGATGATCGATCCAATTCCCTGGTGGTCAGCGCACCGGAGGAATTCATACCGACGATCGAACACCTGGTTACTGAATTGGATGTCAGCGCGGTGGACATCACCGAACTGCGGGTTTTCCATTTGAAAAACGCCGACCCGGTGGAGATGGCGGAACTTTTTTCGCAGTTGTTCCCGGATGAGACCAAGACCAGTAACGACGCGAACCAAAACCAGGGCGGATTTCGCTTCCGGGGGGGATTTGGGGGCGCGTTCAATAACGCGAACCAGAATACCCAATCCACGAGCGACCGGATGAAAAAGAAAGGCCGGGTCACGGCAGTGGCGGACCAGCGGACGTCGTCGATCATTGTCAGCGCGGCCAGCGAATTGATGGACCAAATCGCGGACATGATCGCGCAACTCGATTCCAGTTCTCCGAAGAAGCAAATGGTGTTTGTCTTTCCCATCGAGAACGCCAATCCGCAGCAGGCTCAGCAGATCCTGCAAGACCTGTTTCAGCGCAGCAGCACCAGCATGAACCGGAACTCCGCGAACCAGAACAACACCCTGCTCAACCGGAGCCAGTCGAACAATCAAGGGACGACCGGCGGCACGGGCTTCGGGAACACCGGTTCCGGCAATAACGGCGGCTTGAATGGCGGCCAGGGACAGACGTTCCGTTAAGGAGCCCCAGAAGAGAACTCAACATGAACAAAAAAAACTCTAACATGAGATGGCTGGTGATTTGTTTGGTGACCTTGCTGCCTGCCGGCGGCCTGCTCGCCCAACAGCGGACGACTCAGGGTGCGGGTGCGCGTGGCGGCGGCGGGTCAACCGTTTCGGGGACGAGCCGGCAATACACTCCCAACAGCGAGGTCGGTGAGGCGACGATCACCGTGGATCCTGAATCGCGGCGGCTGATCGTCATCACGGACGAAGAAACCAGCAAATATGTCGGCCAGGTGGTCACCAACCTGGATCGTCCCGAACCGCAAGTGCTCATCAAAGTCGTTTTCCTGGAGGTTACTCACAATAACAGTTTGGACATCGGAGTTGAGGGTGGGTTCAGCCGCGGTATCGACAACACCACCACCGGAATCGTAACCCACGCGTTCGGGCTGTCCGCACTCAACAGCTCGCCCGCCTCAAACGCAGTCAATGTGTTCGGGCAGCCCGTACAAAGCTTTGTGCCGGCGCCGCCGGGCGCGGGACTTTATCAGGTGTTGGGCACGGACTATCAGGTGACGCTGCGGGCCATTGCCCAGGCGGGGAAAACCGAGGTGTTATCGCGACCTTCCATTCTCGCCCGCAACAACCAGCAGGCAACCATAACCGTCGGCCAATCGGTTCCATTGGTGACCAGCGTGAGCTATAACGGACTCAATGGGACTCCGGTGAGCGCCATCAGCTACCAGAGCGTCGGGATCATTCTGCGGGTGACGCCCTTTATCAACTCCAACGGCC
Source organism: Haliangiales bacterium (assembly GCA_035637175.1). GTDB lineage: Bacteria > Verrucomicrobiota > Verrucomicrobiia > Limisphaerales > AV2 > AV2. The sequence continues at coordinate 28,164 of DASPXS010000185.1, forward strand.
TGGTGGAGATGATTGTTTCACCCCAAATCTCGCAGCTCTCGGCCCAGTCGGTTACCGTCTCCGCCGGGGTGAGCGCTCCCGTGATTGATTTGCGCTCGGCCGACACGGTGGTGGTTACGCCGGACGGGCAGACAGTCATCATCGGCGGTTTGATGCAAAACCAGAAAACCCAAACCGACAGCAAAATTCCTCTTTTGGGAGACATACCTTTGCTCGGCAACCTCTTTAAACGAAAGGTCAAATCGAACGTGAAGACCGAACTGCTGATCTTTTTGACCCCGCACATCGTTTATGAGCCTTCCCAACTGGCGGGTCTTTCTGCGACGGAACGAGGCAACACGCAATTGGCGCCAAAGGCGTTTACGGAAGAGGAGTTGAATCGTTACCTCGACACGTTGCCGGCGAAAGATGATGCCTCGCCGAAGAAAAAGGGGAAATGACCCGGCGGGACCCGGTGTGATTTTGCTTTGACGCGAAAATGATCAAACGAACCCGGCTTGTTTTTGGATTTGGATTGTTGCTGACTGTCTGGGTCATGGTGGCTGCCTGGCAGGTGGTCGAGCATGTTCGAGTCAAGGAATCCGCCCGGGCGGCATTGATCAATCGCTCCCGGGACATCACCACGACCTTGGGACTCGTGATTCGGTCCCAGCGACGATTCGGAGGGATGGTTTCGCAGGAGCGACTGGAGCCGGCCCTCGGGGAGCTGGTCAAATCCGGCGAATTGAGTTCTGTGGCGCTGTTGAATGCCGCCGGCGAAGTCGTCGCCTCGGCGGGCGCTCCAATCGATGTCGAGACCAAGGGGACGATGCGGACCGGAGAACATTGGGATTCCCGGAGCGTTACCCTCGTTAACCTGGTTGATTTGGGCGCCAGCGTGGCCCAGGAAGGGGAGACCAATCGTCCGACGATTGTTCTCCCAAGACGGGAGCCGGGCAGCGGACCGCGTGAAGGCGACCGCCCCCGTCCCAGCGGCGAGATGCCCCCTCCTCCCGATGGCGAGTTGCGAACGAACGGTCCGCTGGCGTCGAACGCTCCGACCAGCCTGTCGAACGCGGTTGCCCGCATGCCCGCTTCAGTCAGCAATGACCCGGGGACAACCAACCGGGCCGACGGCGGCCCGCGCGAGCGCCCTCCCGGCCGGCCACGCTTTGGCCGTCCCCCCTGGGTGAGCGAGGAAGAATTCAAATCATTGGTGGAAAAGCGGGGACTGCACGGTTTGGTGATCGTCATGTCCACGGAGGCGTTCCTGTCGGCCTGTGCCCAGGACCTTTGGTTGCGGTGCATCATCGGGTGTTTTGCCAGCGTTGCGGTCGTTGGTCTCGGATTGGCCTGGCGAAACCAGGCAAAGTCGGCGGAGTTGCAGATGCGCCTGCTCCGGGCCAGCGAGTTGAATACCCATCTGAAAGAGATGAATCTGGCCGCGGCCGGACTGGCGCACGAAACGCGCAATCCGCTGAATATCATTCGCGGGCTGGCGCAAATGATCTCCAAACAGAAGGAGGCGCCGACGGAAGTTCGCAGCCGTTCCCGTGAAATCATTGACGAGACGGATCGGGTGACCGCCCAATTGAACGAATTCATCAACTACTCGCGCCCGCGCGAAGTCCGCCGCTCGTCCGTATCATTGAGTCTGGTCGTTGGCGAGGTCGTTCGTGCCCTGGGTTACGATCTGGAGGAAAAGTGCATTCGCCTGCAGGTGCCGGAGTCGCTGCCGGTGATCGAAGGGGACGAGCAATTGCTCCGCCAGGCGCTTTTCAATCTCCTGATCAACGCGGTTCAAGCCGTCGAACGGGGCGGGGACATCGAGGTCGCGGCTTGGAAGAATAATTCCCACGGGGTCATTCTGGAGATTCGCGACAACGGCCCCGGCGTGCCGCCGGAACATCGCATCGAGATCTTCAAACCGTACTTCACCACGCACCAAAAAGGGACGGGCCTGGGTCTGGCGGTGGTCCAACAGATTGTTCTGGCGCACGGTTGGGAGATTGAATGCCTGCCGAACGAGCCCAGGGGCGCGGTGTTGCGAATCACGCACCTGAAGCTCGCCTCCGGCGGCTGAGCCAATGCGACCGGTCACGGACAACGCGAACGTGAAGAGCCCGCGGATTCTGATAGTGGACGACGATGCTGCGCAGCGCAGTCTGCTCGATTCATTCTTGAAAAGCCAGGGCTTCGACACCGTCCCTGTGGCTTCCGGCGAAGCGGCGCTGGAGGTTCTTCGCAAGGGCGATATCGGCATGATGATCTCCGATGTGCGGATGCCGGGCCTCTCCGGTCTGGAAACGCTCCGCCAGGCGCGCCAGGAACACGCTGTGCTGCCGGTCCTGCTCGTGACGGCGTATGCCGACATTCGCGAAGCCGTCGGGGCCATGCGGGACGGCGCGCTCAATTATCTGGCCAAGCCGATCGACCTCGACGAGTTGCTGGCTTCCGTGCAGCAGGCGACCGGCGTCTCCGAGGCCGCGCCGGTCAGGTTCAGCGAAGACAAACAACTACCCGGGCACATCATCGCGCACAGTCCGCTGATGAAGGCGTTGTTCCGCGACGCTTCGCTCATTGCCTCCTCGGACAGTCGCGTGTTGATCACGGGTGAAAGCGGTGTTGGCAAGGAGGTGCTGGCCGACGTGATTCACCTGTGGAGTCCCCGTTCCTCCGGTCCCCTGGTCAAAGTCAACTGCGCCGCCATTCCGGAAACACTGTTGGAGAGCGAACTCTTCGGCCACGAAAAAGGGGCGTTCACCGGCGCCGTGGTGCAACGAATCGGCCGTTTCGAGCAGGCCAACGGCGGAACGATCTTCCTCGATGAGATCGCGGAAATGTCTCCTCAACTTCAGGCAAAACTGCTGCGGGTCACGCAGGACGGCCGGTTCCAACGCGTCGGCTCAAACACTGAAGTCCAGACCAACACCCGGATTTTGGCCGCCACCAACCGGAACCTGGAAGAGGAGGTCAAAAAAGGACATTTCCGCGAAGACCTGTTCTACCGTCTGGATGTGGTCGAACTCAACATCCCTTCCCTGCGCGAGCGGCGGGAGGACATCCTTCCCCTGGCCAGCCATTTTGTCGCGGAACTGACTCAAGGCCGTGCGCGGTTCTCAGCGCTGGTCACGGATTGTCTGGGGCGATACGCCTGGCCTGGAAACGTGCGTGAACTGCGCAACGCGATGGAACGGGCGACCTTGCTTTCGCGGGGTGAACTGATTCTGCCCGAGCACCTCCCGGCGCGGGTGCGCGCCGTGATCCAACAGTCCGCCGCTGAACCGGTTGACGCCCAGCGCCTGGAGGAAATCGAACACCAGGCCATCTCTCAAGCGTTGAGCAAACACAATTTCAATCGCACGGAAACAGCCAAAGCTTTGGGCATAAGCCGCCGGGCATTGATCTACAAGCTGCAACGCCTTCGCGAACTTGGTTTCGAAGTGGATCCACAATAGATTGCCCGTCAGTCTGTTGCAGCAATGGGGAACGTTCGTGTGCGCCGTCCTCTTGGTCCCCCTGGGCCGTTTATCACCAGGCGTACCAAGAACAGTCCCGCTCGGCCCTGCGGAGGGGTGTTGACGACGCGTCAGCCAGTATCCCGGTATCGTTCCTGGCAAAGTCGATAGCGTCCCCAGTGAAGACTTCAGACCGCGGCGAAGTGAGTGACAAGAGGGTGAAAGAGAACCAAAACTTCGAACCAGGTTTTGCTCGAACAATCGAATCCCAAGAGACAATAGCAACACTAGCACGACATGCACCGCGAGAAAAGCCGTCGGGCGCAAATAAACTTTCCAAAATTTGCGGCGGTCCCTTTGACGGCATGAATATTGCCTTATAGATTTTGATGTGAAGAATTAGATGCGATGAATGTCCAGCAGGCAATCAGAGCCGTGAGCGTAAATCATCCGGTTGAGGGTCACCTGGAAATGACCCGCCTGGTCGGGACATCGCGCAGATATATGCAATTGACTCGCGACGGTCTGCTGACGGTCAAGGTTCTCTAAATCCACTGGGTGGATTGTAGGTCGGCTTTCCGTCGCTGGTCAGCGACGGAAATGAATATCAGAGCTGACATAGAATTCTCAGGTCGGACGTGCTCAAACCCCGCCCCCTTCCTCGAGGCGCCACCCCCGGCCAGGGCGGCCACTCCTCCGGCGCGGATTATAACGCTGACTTCACTTTTACCGACGATTCCCGACCAATTCATCGGCAATGCGCTTGCAGAGCATTTGCATTCGGAGACGCGCGATTCGGTTCTTCTGGTGGAGATTGAGGCCGCCGGTCCGTTGGTTTCACTGCGGGATTTTGCGGCGATTCAGCCCACGCTGAACGGCGAGTTTTGTTTTGCGGGTCATCTGCGAAAGGGTGAAGGCGGATTCCAGCGCCTGAACCTTCGGGTGACGGGGGAGTCTTATGAGCTGAGTTTCGTGAAGCCGTTGCTGGATCATTTCCGGAGCCATTTCCGCTTCGTCCTTTTGCGGATCGCGGCCGCCGCGGCGCTGGACCAAGTGCTTTTTGAATGCTCGACTCATTCGGATCTGACCTATCTTTTCATCCGCCAATCCCAGGAGAACCTCTACGACTTTGACTTGCTCCTTCGCGAGGCCCGCTCGCGGTTCAATGGCGAATGGTCCCGGCTTAAAACGGTGCTTTGCCTGTCCCGGAACGAACCCGCGCGGATGACGTCCGAGTTGGCGAAGAAAGTGGGCGGACCGCTGCATGCGTTTGTTCACGATTGTCCATCGTCGGTCGCAGACACTGCAGGTCAACGCGCCGCATCAAGCAAAACTTTTGACGCGGACCTGCGCCGGTTGGCGCGGGAAATGGGTCGGTGCCGAATCGGTCTGGCGCTGTCCTCCGGTGGCGCGAAAGGGCTGGCGCACATCGGTGTCATCCAGGTCCTGGAAGAAAACGGGATTGAGGTGGATGCGGTCGCCGGATGCAGCATGGGGGCCTACGTCGCCGCCGTTTGGGGTTTCGGTTGTGACGGCACGGTCATGGAAAAACTGGCCCGGGAAGTGGAAGGGCGCTGGGGTATCTGGCGGTTGATCGACCCCGTCTTCCCGCCGCGCGAGGGTTTCGTTCGGGGTCAGGCCGTCAAAAGTCGCCTGCAGAGAACCATCGGGGACGCGCATTTTTCCGAATTGGCCCGGCCGATTCGTGTGGTGGCCACCAACCTTTACACCCTGGACCGCGCCGTTTTTTCGAGCGGCGACGTGGCTTCCGCCGTGCATGCGAGCATTGCCATCCCGGGCGTTTGCGCGCCGGTGGTGATCGACGGAGAAAGCTATGTGGATGGCGGGATTGCGGACCCGATGCCGGTGGATGTGCTGGAGGATATGGGCATCGACCGCATTATTGCGGTAAACACGATACCCACACCGGCTTACATGCGTTGTTGCCTGGAAATGGAACGGGAACAGAAGGCGTTGTACGGTCGGCGGCATAATTTTCTCAAGGGGCTCAATCGGCGGATCAATTATTTTGCCCCCGGCAACATACTGGACATCATGATGCGCGCGGTGCATGGTGCGCAAATCCGGGTGGCCGAAGAGGCCTGCCGCCACGCCGAAGTCGTGCTGCGTCCCCTGGCCATGGACGCGCATTGGTATGAATTCGACAAACCGGCCAAATTCATTGCCATGGGCCGTCGCGTGGCCGAGGAACATTTGAACGAAATCAAAGCCCTCGCGCGAGCGAGGGAAACGCCGTATGAACACCAGACTGCTCACAACACAATGGCAGCAGTTGCCTGAAAAAGCGGTCCGCCGCTTGCAGGCGGAAAAACTGCGGAATTACCTGCGCCGGGTCGTGCTTCCGTTCTCGGCGCATTACCAGCGAATTTTCCGGCAACACAATCTCTCGGCCGACTCATTTCAATCGCTTGCCGATTTGTCACGGTTGCCGTTCACGTCCAAGAGCGACCTGCTCAACACGGCGGACCATGCGCAGCGGAGCCAGGAGTTCATTCTGGTTCCCGAAGAACGGGTGCTGGCGCGCCGTCCCTCGACGATCTGGCGCGCCCTGTGCCGGGGTCGGGCGGCGGTACGGGAAAGCTTTGAAAGGGAGTTCCGGCCGATTTTCCTGACCAGCACAACGGGGCGCTCGGCGGAGCCGATTCCTTTTCTTTTCACACAACACGATTTGGACAACCTGACCCTTGCGGGCGAACGGCTGTTCGAAGTGGGTGGCGCACGGCGCGAGATGCGGATGATGAGTCTGTTTCCTTATGCGCCGCACCTGGCGTTCTGGCAGACGCACTATGGCGCCGCGGCGTTTGGCGTGTTCACGGCCAGCACCGGAGGCGGCAAAATCATGGGCACCGAGGGAAATCTTCGGCTGATCCGGAAAATCAAGCCCGACGTGCTGATCGGCATGCCGACGTTCGTTTATCATGTCCTGCACCGGGCGGCGGAGCAGGGGGTGCGCTGCGAAAACCTGCGACGCATCGTGGTGGGCGGCGAAAAAGTTGCGGAGGGTTTGCGGCGCAAACTGGTCCATCTCGCCGCTGAACTCGGGGCCGACGGGGTGGACGTCATCGCAACCTATGGTTTCACCGAGGCTAAAATGGCCTGGGGCGAATGTCCTTGCGCGCTCGAAGAAACGCCCGGCGGCTACCATCTCTATCCCGACCTGGGCATTGTCGAGGTCGTCAATCCCAAATCGGGAGAAGCCGTTCCCTCGGGCACGCCGGGCGAACTGGTCTTCACGCCGCTCGACGCCCGCGGCACCGTGGTGCTACGTTATCGCACGGGCGATTTTATCGACGGCGGCCTGGTTTATGAACCGTGTCCGCACTGCGGGCGCAGAGCGCCCCGTCTGGTCGGCAATATCTCCCGCAGTTCCGAGGTGAAAGAAATGCGGCTCGATAAAATCAAAGGCACGCTGGTGGACTTCAATCAACTCGAGCATGTGCTCGACGACGCCGAGCATGTCGGCGCCTGGCAGATCGAACTGTGCAAGCGCAATGACGATCCACTCGAGGTGGATGAATTGGTTCTTCACGTTCAGAAAACCGGCGACGTTCGCGAGGACAAGCTCAGGCGCGATCTCAACAATCAATTCGTCGCGAAAACCGAGATGCATCCCAACCGGATCGTTTTCCACGACGCCGACGAGATGCAGGAACTGCAAGGCGTCGGCGTGCAAATCAAGGAGCAGAAGATTGTCGATCGTCGCAGCGCAGGACCGGCGCATCAACGGTCTCGAGAAGATGACGGCGCGGGCTCCGGGCCGCTCACGGAATCGTTGGAAATGGCCAAATGAGAACCGAGCGACTGGTGATTGTCGATGGAGTCCGCACGCCGTTTTGCAAATCAGGCGGCGACCTCGCGCGCCTCGGCGCGGACGAACTCGGGCGCGTTGCCGTCAATGCGTTGCTGACGCGCACCGGACTCGATCCGGGCCGGATCGATGAAGTGATTTTTGGTTGCGTGGGCCAGCCGTTCGACGCCGCCAACGTCGCACGGGTCATCGCTCTGCGCGCCGGCATCCCGGAGCAGGTCCCGGCCGTGACCGTGCATCGCAACTGCGCCTCCGGCTGCGAGGCGCTCACGCAGGCTTATGAAAAGATGGTCGCCGGTCGCGGCTCGGTGTTTGTGGTCGGCGGCGCGGAGAGCATGTCGCAAATTCCGTTGCTGTTCAGGCAATCCGCCGCGGAAAAGTTCGCCGCGTTGTCCAAATCGCGGACCTTCGTCCAAAAATTCCGCGCGCTTGCTTCGTTCCGTCCGTCCGATTTTCAACCTCGGATCGGTCTGCTGCTCGGGCTGACGGACCCGGTCTGCGGGCTGAACATGGGCGAGACGGCGGAAGTGCTCGCCCGCGAGTTTGGCGTGACGCGCGAAGAGCAGGACGCCTTTGCCCTGGAATCCCATCGCCGCGCGGTGGCCGCGCGGGATAAACTTGGCGAAGAAATCTGTCCGGTCTTTCCCGCTGACTCCGCGGCCGGCACTCCGCCCTCCGCCATCGTCCAGGACAACGGTCCGCGAGCGAACCAGACTCTGCAAGCGCTGGCCAAGCTCAAACCGGTCTTTGATCGCAAAACCGGCACCGTGACGGCGGGCAATGCCTCGCAAATCACCGACGGCGCGGTCGCGCTGCTGGCAATGTCTGAGTCGAAAGCGGGCGAACTGGGTTTCACGCCGCTGGGTTATCTCGCCGGTTACAGCTACGCCGGTTGCGACCCGGCGCGGATGGGGTTGGGACCGGTCTTTGCCATTCACCGGGCCGAAGCGCTGACCGGGCTGACGCTCGCCGACGCTGACCTCATCGAAATCAACGAAGCGTTCGCGGCACAGGCGCTGGCGGTGCTCAAAGGGATGGAGTCGGAAAAATTTGTCCGCAAGGTTCTGCGCCGCGACACGCCGCTGGGAAGCGTCCCGCGGGAAAAGCTGAATGTGAATGGCGGCGCGATTGCACTCGGCCATCCGGTGGGCGCCACCGGGGCAAGACTGGTTTTGACGAGCTTGAAGGAATTGAAACGTCGGAAGGCAAAACGCGCGCTGGTTTCGCTCTGTGTGGGCGGCGGACAAGGAGCGGCCCTTTGGCTGGAGGCGCTATGAGAAACAACCCTGCAGCCACCGAGGAACGACGGGCGCCAACCGGAGTCAATCCCCCGGCCGGTGACCTTCCGCGGGCCTCCGCGCCGCTCGAAAAGGCTTTCACTTTGGTTCATCGGCATGTCAGGGAGGATCAACTGTGCGTGCTGACGTTCGATCGTCCGGATTCCTCCGCCAATGTGTTTGATCGCGCGACGCTCGAGGAACTCGGCGGGCATCTCGATTTCCTCGCCCAATCGCCCGCCGTGAAAGGCGTGGTTCTGACCAGCGCAAAGAATTCCATCTTCATCGCGGGCGCCGATCTGCATGCGATGGCCAGCGCGTCGGCGAATGACCTGGCCGGTCTGATTGAACTGGGCCAGATGGTTTTCCATCGGCTTGCGTCGTTGAACGTTCCCACGGTGGCGGCGATTCACGGCGCGTGCGTTGGCGGTGGCTTCGAACTGTGCTTGGCCTGCGATTATCGCGTCGCCTCCTCGGACCGCGCGACGAAGATTGGCCTGCCGGAAACGCAACTCGGCATTTTGCCGGCCTGGGGCGGCAGCACCCGTTTGCCGCGGCTGATCGGCTTGCCGCGCGCGCTGGACCTGATTCTCAGCGGCAAAACGTGCGCCGCGAAACAGGCGTTGAAATACGGCATGGTGGACGACCTCGTGCCGCGCGAGCGATTGTTGGAATTTGCCTGCCGGAAAATTTTGCAGGCCGGTGCGGGATTGAAACGCCGGCGGAGCCGTCTTGCGCTTCTGGCCACGAACAACCGGCTGTTTGCCACCGCGGTTTCGCTGCGCCTGGAGTCGCAACTGCTGAAGAAAACACGGGGGCATTACCCGGCTGTCTTCAAAGCGCTCGAGGTCGTGAGCAAAGGGGTCTGGCGTCCCCTGGGTGCGTCCCTGGCGTTGGAGCGCGAAGCCGTCCTGGAACTGGCCCGGACCAGCGAATGCCATAATCTCATCCGAATTTTCTTCCTGCAGGAGCGCGCCAAAAAACAGAGCTACTTGCCCGGGAATGCCGCGGCCGCCGTGAAACCGGTTCAGCGCACGGCGGTCATCGGCGCGGGCGTGATGGGCGCGGGCATCGCGCAATGGCTCACCTCGCGCGGTTCGTCCGTGACCCTGCGCGACATCAACGCGGAGCAGGTCGCCAAAGGAATGGCCGGCGTGGCGCAGCTCTACCGCGAAGGCGTGAAACGGCGCCTGTTCAGCAGAATCGAGGCGCGCGCCGGCCTGGACCGCGTCTTCCCGGCGGACAGGGAGGTGCCGTTGCACGGGATGGATTTGGTTATCGAAGCCGCCGTGGAGAAAATGGATTTGAAGAAAAGGATTTTCCAGCGCCTGGGAGAACTCGCCGGACCGGAGACGATGCTGGCGACCAATACCTCGGCGTTGTCCGTTTCCGAGATCGCCTCCGGCACGAAGTCGCCGGAGCGCGTCGTCGGCGTCCATTTCTTCAATCCGGTGCACCGGATGCAACTGGTCGAAGTCGTCGTCGCGCGGCAGACCAGTCCGGAGATCGTGCAACGCGCGCTGCGGTATGTGCAGCAGATCGGCAAGTTGCCGGTCGTGGTGAAGGACAGTCCGGGCTTTCTGGTGAACCGCGTTCTGATGCCGTATTTGATCGAGGCCGGCGTTTTGTTCGAAGCCGGCGCGAGCATCGAGAACATTGACGAGGCGATGCTGGATTTCGGAATGCCGATGGGGCCGTTGCGATTGATTGATGAAGTGGGCGTGGATGTGGCGCAGCACGTTGCCGAGGAGCTGGAGGTCAAATTCAGCGACCGGCTCCGCGCGCCGCGGGTCCTGTCGGAGATGCTCAAGGCCGGCCTGCTGGGGCGCAAGAGCGAGCGCGGTTTTTATCTCTACAACGCGAAAAAACCCGCGGTGAATTCGGGCTTGAGCCTGTTTCAGGACAAGGAGTGGGCCAAGAGTCTGGGACGCGAAGCGCTGCAACAACGAATGGCCCTGTTGATGGTCAATGAAGCGGCGCGCTGTCTGGAGGAGGAAATCGCGACGGAACCGGCGGACGTCGATTTCGCAATGATCATGGGCACCGGCTTTGCGCCGTTTCGCGGCGGCCCGCTTCAATACGCCGACAGCCTCGGCGGTCAGAAAATTGTCGGCGACATGAAACGGCTGGCGGATTCGGGCGCGGGGTATTTCGAACCCTGCTCCCTGCTGCAGACGCAGGCGGCGGAAGGAAGACGATTTTATTCGGAGAAAGAAGAGCGATGAATACTACAAACACGGCACCCAAAGACCCAAAGCGCAAACCGCCCGGCGAAGAAGAGGGCTCGGCGATTGACACTTCAAAGATGTCGGCAGGTCAGCGGGCGGCGCTGGAGTTGACCGAGGCCGCGCGCGACACCGGCGGACGCGGCAGTTTCGCCAGCAGGTTGTTCCTGGGACAGCTTGATGCGGACGCGGTTCATCCTTTTCCGGAACAGAAACCCGAGGATTGCGACCAGGGTGACGCCTTTTTGCAGCGGCTTGAACAATTTCTTCGCGAGCGGGTTGACCCGGATGAAATCGACCGGAGCGGCGAAATCCCCTCCGAGGTGATCCGGCAACTGGCGGATATGGGCGCGTTCGGCATCAAAATTGCCCCGCGCTACGGCGGGCTCGGATTGTCGCAAATCAACTACTGTCGCGCGGCCATGTTGCTGGGCAGTTATTGCGGCAACCTGGCGGCGCTGATTTCCGCGCATCAATCCATCGGCGTGCCGCAACCGCTGATCCTCTTCGGCGATGAAGAACAGAAACGAAAATTCCTGCCCCGAATGGCGAAGGGCGAGATCTCGGCTTTTGCGCTGACCGAATCGGGCGTCGGCTCCGACCCGGCGAAAATGCAAACGCATGCCGAGCCGACGCCGGACGGTAAACACTTTGTCCTCAACGGCGAGAAGCTGTGGTGCACGAACGGCACGAAGGCCGGCGTCATCGTCGTGATGGCGCGGACGCCGCCGAAGACGATCAACGGCAGACCGAAAGACCAGGTCACGGCGTTTATCGTCGAGATGGACATGCCCGGCGTGGAAGTCGTGCAGCGCTGCCGGTTCATGGGGCTGCGGGCGCTCTACAACGCCGTGGTTCGCTTCACCGATGTCCGCGTGCCGCGCGAGAACATTTTGCTGGCCGAAGGCAAAGGACTGCGGGTCGCCCTTTCGACCTTGAACACGGGACGACTGACACTGCCGGCTGCCTGCGTGGGGCTGTCCAAGCGCTGTCTGGAAACGGTTCGGAAGTGGGCAAAAGATCGGGAGCAATGGGGCGCGCCCATCGGCAGGCATGCCGCCATCGCCGACAAGATCGCGCGCATGGCGGCGAACACGTTCGCGATGGAAGCGATGACACTTTACACCGCCAGCCTGGTGGATCGGGACAAGAAGGCGGACATTCGGCTGGAGGCCGCGATGTGCAAGCTGTGGGGGAGCGAAGTGGGGTGGGAAATCGTCAACGACACGATGCAAATCCGCGGCGGACGCGGCTACGAGACGGCCGAGTCATTGAAGGCCCGCGGCGAAGAGGCGGTGCCGGTGGAGCGTCTCTTTCGCGACAGCCGCATCAACACCATTTTTGAAGGTTCCAGCGAGATCATGCGATTGTTCATCGCGCGCGAAGCGCTCGACCCGCATTTGAAAGTCGCCGCCCCGGTCCTGAATTCGCAACTTCCCGCCTCTCGGCGCCTGAAAGCAGCGTTGAAGGCGGGATTGTTTTACGCCTTGTGGTATCCGCGGCAATTCCTGCCGCCGATTCACGTTGGCCGTTCAAAGTTCAACCTTCATCCGGTCCTGCGACGGCATTTGCGCTACGCCGCGCGCACCGGCCGGAAGCTGGCGCGAAAACTTTTCCACGCGATGCTCGTTCAAGGCCCGAAGCTCGAACGGCAGCAGGTGCTGCTGGGGCGATTCGTGGACATCGGCACGGAGTTGTTTGCCATCGCGGTGACCTGCTCGCGCGCGCAGGCGTTGCTGGCCGCGCGCACCGGCGGAGAAAGGCAAGAGTTGATTGAACTCGCCGATTACTTCTGTCGCTCGGCGCGGCTGCGCATTGAGAGAAACTTCCAAGGACTTCGTCGCAATGCCGACCGTCGCGGTTACAGGCTGGCGCAGGAGGTGTTGGCCAGCAAACACGAGTGGCTGGAGAAAGGGATCGTTGGTCGCAAGGATTAAGCGCAACGATTCAAATAGACGCGCAGCAATTGATTTCATCGACGATTCTCCCGGCGCCTCTGGAGGAGGCGCCCCCGAGGGCTGCGAGCGAATGCCTGCCTGACATCAGCAACATCGGCATACGTTGTCCTTTCCATTGAGCGGTCCAATTCCGTCGGTTGCCCAGAGTCTCACTGTTCAAGAAGCGCTCACTTTGACCGGCGCCCGGTTGTCCGAACCACAACGAACGAAATCAGATGACAACGCATTTCCAACACTTAAAAAGCCGCTCCCAAGGTTCCCAAGGTGGTAAAGGCAATTTTTCGATAGCACCGAAAAAGCGGTTGTGATATTTTTTTGTTGGCTGGTTCCCGGTTTAATGGTTTTGTGTGTGACTGCGCGCTTCGGGTAAGTCCGAAGTCAATCGACTTGCGGGTTGCCAGGATGCGCGCGCGTCTGATTTTTCCTATGGCTACAGTTGATTTCGCGGTCGGCATCGGCGGTGAGAATGGTCAGGGCATTGCATCCACCGGTGACATCCTCGCGCGTATTTTCGCGCGCCGCGGTTTGAACCTCAATGCCTATAACGCCTACCAGTCCATTATCCGCGGCGGCCACACGTTTTTGACCATCCGCGCCAGCGACGGGCCGGTCCGTAGTATGGGCGACAAAGTGGACGTGCTGATTCCGCTCAACCAGGATTCCATGGATCGGCATCTCCGTTTGATGAAGGCCGGATCGCGCGTGGTTTACGACGTCGAAAAACTCAAACCGGGCGCGCCCGCGGCCGGCGTGCAACTTTGCCCGATGCCGATGAAGGAACTCACCCGGGGCAACAAACTCGCCGCCAACACCGCCGCGCTTGGCGCCACGCTGCAGATGCTCGGCATCGAGTCCGAACCGCTCGAAGCCGTCATCGCCCGGCAATTCAAGAAGAAAGGTGACGCCGTCGTCGCGGAAAACGTCGGCATCGCCCGCGGCGGCTACGATTACGCCGCGCAGAATTTCAAGCCGTTTCCGTTCAAAGCGCCGAAGCTTTCCAGGCCGCAGGCCATCGTCACCGGCAACCAGGCCACGGCGATGGGCGGTGTCGCGGCGGGCGTGAAATTTTACGCGGCCTATCCGATGAGCCCGTCCACCGGCGTGTTGATGTGGATGGCGGCGCACGCGCGACAGTTGAGCATCATGGTGCGCCAGGTGGAAGACGAAATCGGCGTCATGAACATGGTCATAGGAGCGGGACACACCGGGTGCCGCGCGATGTGCGCGACTTCCGGCGGCGGGTTTGCCTTGATGACCGAAGCGATCGGCATGGCCGGCATGATCGAAACGCCGGTCGTCTGCGTGGATGTTCAGCGCGCCGGTCCGGCCACGGGCGTGCCTACCAAGACCGAGCAAGGGGACCTCTGGCAGGTGCTCGGCGCAGGGCAGGGGGATTTTCCTCGCGTCATCGTTGCGCCCTCCAGTCAGCTCGATCTGTTTCGAACCATCCCCGAACTGTTCAATCTCTGCGACAAATACCAATGCCCGGGGCTGGTCCTGGCCGACCTGTTGATATCCGAAGGAACCGCCAGTGTTGATCCGGCGGACCTCAATTTCGACGTGAAGATTGACCGCGGCGAGCTCATCCTGCCGAATGGCAACGGGGAAACCGAAACCCCTTTCAGCGGCTACAATGACAACTCCTACCTGCGCTACAAGAATACCGCGAGCGGCATCTCACCACGCGCCGTGCCGGGCGTGCCGGGCCACATTCACGTCGCCGCCACCGACGAGCATGACGAAGACGGCACGCTCATCAGCGACGAGTTCACCAACCCGACCAAACGCCGGATGATGGTGGAGAAGCGCGCGCGCAAGATGCAAAACGCGGCTGCGGATGTTGCGGCGCCGAAACTCGTCGGACCGGAGAACGCGCAGGTAACCCTGGTCGGCTGGGGTTCAACCGAAGGCGTGATCCGTGAAGCCGTGGAAAAGCTGGCGGGCGAGGAAGGCGTTGTCGCCAACCAGCTTCACGTAAAATGGATCGTGCCGTTTCACGCCGGGGAAGTGACGCGCATCCTTTCGCGCAGCAAAAAAGTCATCATCGTTGAGAACAATTACAGCGGACAATTTGCGCGCTATCTCCGCTCCGAAACCGGTTTCGCCGCGCACGGTCACATCCGCAAGTACGACGGCGAACCGTTCATGCCGCACCACATCGTCAGCGCCGTGAAGGAACAGCTCGCCGGCAAACAGGAAATTTCCGTCCCCACCCACGAAGTGATTGTTTAGGAGAACTATGAGCACCGCAGTCGAAACCGCACCCCCGCTCGCCACGCCGACCGTCCCCCCCGGTCAATTGACCAGGGACACCTACAAAGGAAAGATTCATCCCGATTGGTGCCCGGGGTGCGGCGATTTTTCCGTTCTGTCCGCGTTGCAAACGGCGCTCTTCGAGTTGGGACTCAAGCCGCACCAGGTTTTGGTGGTCAGCGGCATTGGTTGTTCCTCGAACCTGCCGGGCTTTATCAATGCTTACGGGATGCACACCCTTCATGGCCGCTCGCTGGCCGTGGCGACAGGCGCCAAACTGGGCAACCACGAACTGAAAGTGATCTGCACGGGCGGTGACGGAGACGGTTACGGAATCGGCGGCAATCACTTTGTCCACACGATGCGCCGCAACGTGGACCTGACTTACATTGTGATGGACAACCAGATTTACGGCCTCACCACGGGACAGGTCTCGCCCACCAGCGTGAAGGGAATGAAAACCAAGTCAACGCCCCACGGCAGCGTGGAGAACCCCATCAATCCCATTCCCATGGCCATCGTGGGCGGTGCGACCTACGTGGCGCGCGCCTTCAGCGGCAAACAAAAGCACATGGTGGATATCCTCAAAGGCGCCATCCAGCACAAGGGCTTTGCGCTCGTGGACGTCTTCAGCCCCTGCGTGACCTACAACAAGGACAACACCTATCAATGGTTCAATCCGCGCGTGAAAATCCTCGAAGACCAGGGCCACGACCCGAACGATTTCAACAAAGCGATGGAGCGTGGTTACCAGTGGGGCGAGGAAATTCCCATCGGCCTGTTCTGGAAGCGCCCTGACCTGCCGAGCCTGGAAGACCTGGAACCGGTGCTGCACGACGGCGGCGGTCCGCTGGCCCACCGCAAGCTCGGTATTGCGGAGGAACAGGCCCAGGCGCTGATTAAGGAATTGCTTTAGAATCGTTTCTAAACCGGGGCCGATCAGGTCCCGCTGACCGAAGCGAAGCACCAGGAACTCCTTCAGGCGGAATCGGCCGCGCTGAACCCGGCCATCCCCCTGAACCGGGCTAAGCGGAAATTGTCGCGACTTGAACAAAAATGGTAATGGAAGTGTTTTGACGAAGGAGGCGCAGCGCGGAGGTTGAGGGGTGATGGGAATTGCTCGTACGCGGATTCGCGATTCTCGTATGAAAATGAGAATGCTTCCTCTCACCTGCTGCCCATCTGCAACGCTCTGCACCCCTGCCAAGCTCAGTCACCCAGCGACAGTGGCTCAGTCGCGCAGTCTTGCGAAAAATTATCGGCCAGCGAAGAGGAAGACCTTTCTAAGAACTGCCGAACCATTGCCAAAATCCGCAGACGATCTCCACCGGGCGATTAAGAGATTCACAAATAACAACAGGGCACTGTTCGGACACGGCGCAGAAGTTTTGACCAACGTGACACGGGAGTTTGTCGCGGCCCACAAAGGCATGCGCACCGTCGTCTGGCCTGCGAAGCATCGCGGTAAATTTGTGACCACACTGTTTCAAATTGTTGGTTGCTTCATTCCCCGCGCCTATCCTATTGCAAGCTGCGAAAGGAAGCCTGTGTGAAAAGGTCACTACCTCTGCTTTTTGGTCGGTTTAAACGTGTACGTGAGTGGTAGCAGGTCAGATCAAGAATAACTCCAAAACAGGAAAGGAACACTACCATGAAATTGCGAAGAGTGACGGAACCGCGAGCCTTTACTCAGCGCGAGCTTGAGGTGATGGGTCTGATGGCGAAGGGCAAGTCCAACAAGGAGATCGCCGCTGAGCTGGGCGTCGGTTTCTCGGCGGTGCACCACCATCAATACAACATTTTCCGAAAGCTTGACGTGGGCAACCGGACGGAAGCAACTCTCAAGTGGATATTCACGAGAAATGAAGCAGCCGTTCAAGGATTTCGCGGCCTATGAGCGGGAAATTCAATCTCCACGGGCCGGGACTCACGTTGGTCCTGGCCTTCGCTTTTGGCCTCGTGGCGGGAGGCCAGAGAGTGATTTCCCCGAGCACCTTCGCGCCTCGGACCCCTGAACCGGAGCGCGGCATTCATGCCGCTTCACCGGCCTGGTTCCTGCCGACATCGAAGCGGCATGAACGCCGCGCTCCAACGAGCGTTCACGAAAACGGGCGCGAGCCGAGCGTACAAACTCCCGGATGGTCGATCCCGTACGGCAAAGAATTCTGGCGGCAAGCCATCAAACCGGCTGAGCCGAATCCCAAAGGCCCGCAGGGTTCCTCGTCCGCAACGATCCCGGCCAATATCGATCTCGGAGACATCATTGATCGCGTCTCCCATGCCATCACCAGGGATGACTGCTCCGGGGCCGCGCGAGTCCAGGCC
>DASPXS010000186.1:0-4367 GCA_035637175.1 Haliangiales bacterium
CACTTTCCCCTTGTGAACCGCGCGGCCAGTCGCGATAACTTCTGCCGCTGATGAATATCCTGGCAGAATTGGAATGGCGCGGATTGATCGCGGACTGCACGGACCGAGCCGAACTGAACAGGAAACTTGGCGCGCCGCTCACGGTCTATTGTGGATTCGACCCCTCGGCGGACAGTCTCCATGCCGGCAACCTGGTTCCCTTGCTCGGCCTGCGCCGCTTTCAGTTGGCCGGCCATCATCCCATCGCGGTGGCCGGCGGCGCAACCGGCTCCATCGGCGATCCCAGCGGCAAAACCAACGAGCGCCAGTTGCTCACCAAGGAAACGATTGCGACGAACATCGACAGCGTAAAGGAACAGTTGCGTCGGCTGCTCGACTTTGACACCAAAAGCAATCCCGCCCAACTGGTCGATAACGCCTCCTGGACGGCAAGCGTGACCTTCCTGGATTTCCTGCGCGACATCGGAAAACATTTTTCCGTTAACCAGATGATCACCAAGGAGAGCGTTCGCGCCCGCATGGACGACCGCGAAGTCGGGATCAGCTATACCGAGTTCAGCTACATGCTGCTCCAGGCTTTCGATTTCTATGTGCTCTGCCGCAACTACAATTGCGAACTGCAACTCGGCGGCAGCGATCAATGGGGCAACATCACCGCCGGAATCGATCTCTGTCGCAAGAAACTGGGCAAACCGGTTTACGGCCTCACACTGCCGCTCATCACCAACGCGGATGGCACCAAGTTCGGCAAAACCGAAGCGGGCACGGTGTGGCTCGACCCCAAAAGGACCAGCGTCTATAAGTTCTACCAGTTTTGGATTCGCACCGACGACCGCGACGTCATCCGATACCTCAAGTACTTCACCTTCCTGCCGCGCGAAGAAATTGAGTCTCTGGAAAAACAGAACACGGAAAAACCCGAAGCGCGCGCCGCGCACAAGGCCCTGGCCGGGTCCGTCACCGATCTGGTCCACGGCCCCGGCGCCACCGCCGAGGCCATTCGCGCCAGCGAAATCCTGTTTGGCGGAGGAATCGAGGGCCTTTCCGAGAACACCTTCAACGAGATCGCGGGCGAAGCGCCGACGAAGGAAATTGACAAGACCAAACTCGACGGCGCCGGCTCGCCGCTGGTCGAATTGTTGGTCCACTCGGGTCTGTGTCCGTCAAAGGGCCAGGCGCGAAAGGACATCGAAGGAGGCGGCGTTTACCTGAACAATATCCGGGAAACCAGTTCCCGGCGCGCGGTCGCTTCCGGGGATTTATTGTTCGGCAAGTATCTCCTCCTGCGCAAAGGCAAACGGAATTACGTCGTCGTGTCTGCGAGATGAATCTGGTCTGTTTCATTACCGTCACGATTCTCTGGGTCTTCTCGGTCTGTCTGCACGAGTTCGCTCACGCCATTGTGGCCTACTACGGCGGCGATACGAGCGTGCGGGACAAGGGTTATCTCACGCTCAATCCACTCAAATACACGCACCCGGTTTACAGCCTGCTAATGCCCGTGATCTTTATGATGCTCGGCGGCATCGGATTGCCCGGCGGCGCGGTTTATATCGAAGACGATCGGCTCCGATCGTTAAAGTGGCGGACAGCCGTTTCGCTGGCGGGCCCCGCCATGAACGTGCTGTTGACCGTCGTGCTCTGCGTGCCTTTCTGGACGGGCATCATCAAACCGGAACTGGACAACGTGGCAGCCCTCTCGCTGGCGTTCCTGATCGAATTGCAAATCAGCGCGGTGATTTTCAACCTGCTGCCCGTGCCGCCCCTGGACGGTTTTCGCGCGCTGTCACCGTGGATTCCGGAGGAAACCAGGAATCGGTTGTTGGCGCAATCGGGAGTCTTTCTCTGGGGATTGTTTCTGGTCATGTGGTATGTGCCCGCGGCAAATGAGGCTTTTTTCAGCGCGGTTTTTGCCATCCTTGACCTGCTGCATATTGACTCGCGCCTGGCGGTCTTCGGGCTGCGCGAATTTCAGTTCTGGCGATGACCGGCGAACGCGCCAGCCTTTTGAGTGCGGTGACCTGTCACCGCTTTCTTGAACTTCGAACCAAGCCGCGTGCCTTCGGCGGCTGTTCGTTGAATGTTCGATGTTCGATGTTTGACTTCCAATTCCAGTTGGTTCCGGCTCCGCCGGCCTGTGAACCGTCCCGGCTACCGGCGGGCGGTTCTTTTCCGATCCAACTCCTTCAACAGCGCCTTTAACGGCAGCGTGTTGATGACATCGGCTTTGGTGAGCCAGCCTTTGCGCGCAATGCCGGCGCCAAGGCGAAGAAAACCCGCGTGTTCGTTGCGGTGCGCGTCGCAGTTGATGGCGCACTTCACGCCTTTCGACTTCGCGTAAGGCCAGAGCCGCCAGTCCAGGTCAAACCGATAAGGATTGGCATTCAACTCGATCCAGGTCCCCGTCTCGGCGCAGGCGTCGATCACCGCCTGTTGATTGACTTTGTAAGGCTCCCGTTCGAGCAGCAACCGGCCGGTGAGATGGCCGAGGATGTGAACATAAGGATTCTCGGCCACGCGGATCAGGCGTTTGGTCGTCTCCGTTTCGTTTTGCGAAAACCCCTGGTGAATGCTGGCCACCACCACGTCCAGTTCAGCCAGCAGGTCGTCGGGAAAGTCGAGTTTGCCGTCAGCCAGAATGTCCACTTCGCTGCCGGTGAGCAGGCGGAAATCGCTCCCTTCCGCGGCGAACCGGTCGTTGATTTTTTTCACCGCCTTGAGCTGGTCGCGCAGTCGTTTTGCGTCGAGACCATTGGCGACGAACGACGATTTCGAATGGTCGGTGATGGCCCAGTAATCGCAGCCCAGTTCGCGCATGTGCGCGGCGATGTCTTCCAGCGCGTGCCGGCCATCGCTCCAGTTCGAGTGATTGTGCAGTGAGCCCTTGAGATCGGTCCACTCGACGAGTTTCGGCAACTCGTCCTTCTCGGCGGCGGCAAATTCGCCTTTGTCCTCGCGCAGCTCGGGCGGGATGTAAGGCAGGCCGAGCTTTTGGAAAATGTCTTCCTCCGTCCGGCAGGGCACAAGTCGTTTCGGATCGCGCGTTTCCTCCTTGGACTTGAACAAACCGTATTCGTTGAGGCGCAGGCCGCGTTCGATCGCCCGCTGGCGCATGACGATGTTGTGCTCCTTGCTGCCGGTGAAGTAGGCCAGCGCGTACGGGTACTCGGCGTCGCTCACGACCCGCAAGTCGGCCTGGATGCCGCCCTGCCAGATCACGCTCGCCTTGGTGTCGCCCTTCGCGCTCACGCTGGCGACGCCCGGCTGGCCGGTGAAGAATTCGAGAACATTCGCCGGCTTTTTCGACGACGCGAGAAAATCAATGTCGCCGATGATTTCCTTGAACCGCCGCACGCTGCCGGCGCTGCTGCAACGAATCACGTCGGGATGACCGCGCAAACTTTCCAGAATCGGTTCGGCGACGATCAGGGCATCGCTCAACAAATGCCGCGACGCGTAGGTGCGCTTGAACTGGATGCCTTCGAGAATTTTGCCCTGCGTTTTTTCGCCGAAACCCTCGAGCGCCGCCACTCGATCCGCCCGGCAGGCGGCTTCGAGTTGTTCGATGCTCTCGATGCCCAGCTTGTCGTTCAGCGCTTTGACTTTTTTGGGGCCGAGGCCGGGGATTTGCAGCATGTCCACTAGGCCGGCGGGTACCGAGGCTTTCAGTTCGTCGTAGTAAGCCAGTTTGCCGGTGCTGACCAGTTCGGTGATCTTCTTTTGGATTCCTTCGCCGATGCCTTTGATTTCGGCGAGCCGATTTTCGGCGACCAGCTTTTCTAGCGGTTCCGTCAGGCTTTCGAGCGTTCGGGCGGCATTTTCGTAGGCGCGGGTCTTGAACGGATTCTCGCCCTTGAGTTCGAGCAAGGTCCCGATCTCATTCAGGATCTCCGCCACCCGGTCTTTGTCCATGGCACGAATTATGAACCTCAAGGTTCAACGTTCAAGATTCAAAGGCGGCGATTGGAGCCGGGCGGTAACGTGGCTGAATGCGCCCCTTTTCCTTCGCCAAGGCTGGTGTTATTCTTGCTCCACCAACAAGAGCCATGCAAAGTCAGATCAAAGCAACGGTCACCGACGGGCAGGGGAACCGGACTGTCGATCACTTTCGCTTTTTTCCCGGCAATCGCGATCTGGCATGGCTGCGGCAACACGCTAAGGTGTTGAAGTGATTGCACTGGTCGCGCTTCACTCGAAACACCCATGGCAAAAAGAATTCCTGTGGCCCTCAGTATTGCCGGCTCCGACAGCGGCGGCGGCGCGGGAATTCAGGCGGACCTGAAAACGTTCGCCGCGCTTGGCGTGCACGGCACGAGCGTCATTACCTGCGTCACGGCGCAAACGCCGGACCACGTTCGCCGCATTGT